>DAITMD010000037.1:0-1929 GCA_036835345.1 Sandarakinorhabdus sp.
GGCACCGCCGCTGGCCCCGATGCTGGCCCCGATGCTGGCCACGCCGACAGCAGATGATCCAGCCAGCGGGCATAATCGGGCGCGGTGGTGATGACGCCGCCCATTGCGCCGAACGCGCCGGGCGGCATGTCCGGCTCGCGCCGCCACTGGCCTTCTTCCCAGCGCCAGCCGGTGGCAAGACTGGCAGCAGGCACGGTGCCCAGATCGAACGTGGTGGCGGCCATGCCCAGCGGCGCAAAGCGGCGGCGGGCGATTTCGGCTTCGAACGGCTGGCCGGCGGCATTGGTGATGATCCGGCCCAGCAGGGCATAGCCCAGATTGCTGTATTCGTGGGTCAGGCCCGGCGCGCGGGTGAACGGCACGCCGGCCCGCAGCAGCGCGGTGAAGCGGGCTTCGGGCAGCGGCGTCTGCCGGTCGCCCCACGGATCGTCGGTGACGAAGCCGGCCATGTGATGCACCAGATCGGTGATGGTGATGGCATCGCCCCAGCCGGCCATTTCGGGGACATGTTTGACCACCGGATCATCCAGCCGGATATGTCCCCCGGCGGCCAGTTCGTGGATGGTCAGCGCCGTGAAGGCCTTGGTCATGCTGGCGATGCGGAAGCGCGTGTCGGGCGCGACCTTGCGGCCGCTGGCGACATCGGCGATGCCGGTGTGGCCCTGATGCACCAGCCCTTCGCCGCGCTTGACGATGCCCCAGGTCATGCCCGGCACATGGTTGGCCGTGGCCCAATCGCCCATCGACGCATCGATGCGGGCGGCGAGTTCGGGCGGAAGGGGCGCAGCGGCGGCCGGTGCGGCAATCAAGGCCGCCGCCAGCAGCACCCGGGCGGCTACGCTCAAGATTCCTTGCCGTCGCTGATCTTGTAGAACACGCCGCTGCCATCGGCGCCGGCCAGTTCCAGCGTGCCTTCGATGGTGCGCACGTCATAATTCATCGGGATCGGGCTGGACACATTCACCTCGATGAACTGCTGCGGGCCGGGATTGAGGTGGAAGGGGCAATCGGGCGGATAGGCCAGCAGCACGAAATGGCCCTGGGACGCACCCTTGCCCAGTGGCAGCATATAGCCGTTGATCTTCACCCGCTTGCCGGCCAGCGCCTTGACGCTGGCGGGATAGAGCGGCTTGACCTCCCCGGCCTTGGCGGCCTTGGGGTCTTCCTGCGCGGCTTCCAGGATTTGCCACGCCACGCCGCCGGGCGGGGTGGGGGCCGGGGTCCAGATGGATTCAGAGGGTTTCAGCGGCCCCTGTCCGCCATTGGCGGTTTGCGCCAGCACCGCCGGTCCGGCGATCAGCAGCGCGGCCAGCGAGGCGGCGGGGAGGAGGCGTATCGTCATCGTCGGTCTCTCAACGGGCAGCGGATAATGTATCGGCGATATCGGACTTGAGCACACGCAGCGCGGGAATCAAGGCGGCAATCAGCCCGATGGCCAGCGCGGCCACCACGATGATCGCTTCACCGGGGTGAAAGGCCAGCGCATTCAGGCCCAGCTGCTGCAATTGTTCGATGCTGGCGGCGGCAATGGCAATCACGCCGTGGCCCAGCACCAGCCCCAGCAGCGCGCCCGCCGCCGCCAGCATCAGCCCTTCGCTGGCGACCTGGCCGATGATGGCGGCGCGGCTGGCGCCGATCACCCGCAGCATCGCCATGTCGCCCTCGCGCTCTTTCAGGGCAGTGAGCAGCGCCACGAAGATCGACAGGCCGGCGGTGAGCATCAGCAGCACGGCAAAGGCCCGCACCGCATCCAGCCCGACCCCGACCAGCGCCAGCAAGCGGGAGACTTCAACCGCCGGCACCGCTGCCTGCAGATTGGTCTGCCGGTTGATGAAGCCGGGCAGGCGCACGGCGGCAATCGGCGAGCCGAAGCGCACCAGCACGGCGGTGACTTCCGCCGGGCCGGCGTGGGCGGCGTGTTCCTCGGCC
>DAITMD010000037.1:2029-12228 GCA_036835345.1 Sandarakinorhabdus sp.
CGGCGTGTTCCTCGGCCGATTCGCCTTCGTGATGTTCGTCGTGATCGTGCCCGGCGTGTTCTTCGGCCGATTCGCCTTCGTGATCGTGATCATCATCATGCGGGGTTTCGATGCCGTGCACCGCCCACACGCTTTCCACGCGGGTCAGGATCAGCCGGTCGATCACCGTGCCGGTGGGTTTCAGCCGGCCGACCACGATAAACGGCGTTTCCTCGTGCTTGGGCCCGTCCTCGCCGCCGGTCATGCCGTGGCCGCCCACAAAGCGCTGGCCCAGCCCGGCGCCGGTGCGGCGGGCCACTTCGGCGCCGATCACCGCCTCCATTGGGGCGGCGAACATGCGGCCATCGGCAAGGCTGGCCCCCAGCATGGCGGGATAGGCCGGTTCGGTGCCAACAATGCGGAAACTGCGGAAACTGTCGCCCAGCGCCAGCGGAATCGCGTCGGCCACGCCCATCTGCCGGCGCAGCAGCGCCACCGTGTCCAGCGGCACGTTCCCGGTGGGGATATCGACATGATAGACGCTGGACAGGATGAGTTGCAGCGGGGAGCCCTTGGCGCCCACCACCATGTCCACCCCTTGCGCATCGCGATCGAAGCGGTTTTCCAATTGGCTGGAAAACAGCAGCAGGATGACCAGGCTGGCGACGCCCAGCGCCAGCAGCAATATGTTGAGCCCGGTATTCAGCGCGCGGTCGCGCAGATAGGCAAGGCTGAGCGCGATCATGCCGCCGGTGCCATCAGGTTCAGCCGGTTGGCAAAGCGCGGGGCGATGCGGCCATCATGGGTGGCGATCAGCAGCGTTGCGCCGGTGGCATCCGCGGTTTCGAACATCAGATCGATCATCCGCGCCGCGTTGGCATCGTCCAGCGCCGAGGTGGGTTCATCGGCGACCAGCAGGCGCGGGCGGGTGATCAGCGCGCGGGCGATAGCGGCGCGCTGCCCCTCGCCCTGGCTGAGCTGGCGCGGGCGGGCGGCTGCGCGGTGCGACAGGCCGACGGCAGCGATCATGCGGGCGATATCGGTGCGGTCGCTCTGGCCCAGCGCCAGTTTCTGGGCCAGCGCCAGATTTTCGGTGACCGACAGCGCCGGGATCAGCCGCAGCGTCTGGAACACCAGCCCGATGGTGCGGCGGCGCAAGGCATCGCGGGCGGCCGGCGGCAGCCGCGACATCGGTTCGCCCGCCACCAGCAGTTCGCCGGCGCTGGGCGTGGCAAGGCCGGTGACGATGTTGATGAAGCTGGTCTTGCCGGAACCCGATGGCCCCAGCAGCAAGGCATGGGCGCCGGGCTGCAACTGCCAATCGCCGATGGCCATCACGCAGCGGCCATCGCGGCTATGGGAGAGGCCCCTGGCTTCCACCAGAGGCCCATCGGCAGGCTGATGTGTGTTCAGTGGTTCAGGGTTGGGCATTGGCCACGGCAACCGGGGCCGGTGCGGCGGCCACGGCAGTGGGCTGTTCATCCGTCATGCCCAGCCGCTTCAGCATTGAAAGGCGGGCGTTTTCAATGGCTTCCTGCCGGCGCTGTTCCGCAATGCGGGCCGCAGCCTCGGCGTAGGCACCGGCATAGGGATCGGCACCGTCCATGGCATAATGGCTGTAACCGGGCATGCCATCGAAGGCACAGGCCATGGCCGGGCCGGCCATAAGGGCGGCAGCACAAACAGCAATTACGGCGTTGCAGCGCATGGTGATTCTCTTACGGTGATCTAATGCTAAGCGATAATGTCACAATCACGGTTACGGCGCAATCAGTTGCGCACCAGCCAGTCTGTCGCAGCCGCCTGTGTAGGGTGGCCAAATGACGAATGCGCTCGACTTTATGATACAGTATCTCATGAAAGTGGCTTGCCAAGTTCTGGATCGCTGGGCATTGGAGTGCGAGTTTTCCGGCGGCGCCACAGCCTGCCGGCGGGGGTGACGAATGCGCGGATTTGTATGGATAATGTTGGCGGTGTTGGCGGCGGTGGCTGCATCAGCCAATCCCATCCAGCAGACCAAGGGCGATTTCGTCGACAAGTTCCGCCAGCTGGAAGGCGAGGACTGGCCCACGCCCACCGATTACCGCAATGCCGCCGGCGCACCGGGGCACCGTTACTGGCAGCAGAAGGTGGATTATCGCATCTCCGCGCAGCTGAACGAAGCCGCGCGCAGCATCAGTGGCACGGAAACCATCACCTATCACAACAACAGCCCGGATGCCCTCAACTATCTGTGGCTGCTGCTGGATCAGAACGAAAACAAGCGCACGTCCATCGGTTATCTGGGCGATACCGTAAGCCCCGGCGGCAGCATCAGCATGACCGGCGTGCGCCGCGCCATGCGCTTCAAGGAATGGGAAGGCGGCTTTGGCGGCCTGAAGGTCACCGATGCCGGCGGCCGTGCGCTGAAATTCACCGTGGTCGACAGCCTGATGCGCATCGATCTGCCGGCTCCGCTGGCGAGCGGCGGCGTTACCACCGTGAAGATCGAGTTCAGTTTCCCGTTGATGGAAACCCGCGTCATCGGCGGTCGGTCGGGGTATGAATGTTTCACCCGGCCGGGTGAGGATGGCAATTGCCTGTTCCTGGCGGCGCAATGGTTCCCGCGCGCGGCGGTCTATTCCGATTATGAAGGCTGGCACAACAAGGCCTTTGTGGGCAGCGGCGAGTTCACGCTGGAATTTGGTGACTATGATGTGTCGATCAGCGTGCCGGCCGATCATGTCGTGTCGGCCACCGGCGAACTGGCCAACCCGGACATTCTGAGCGCGGCGCAGCGCGCCCGGCTGGCACAGGCGCGCACCGCAAAGGAGCCGGTGTATATCGTCACCCCGGCCGAAGCGCTGGCCGCCGAGAAGGGGAAGGCCTCCGCCACCCGCACCTGGCGCTTTACCGCCCGCAACGTGCGCGATTTTGCCTGGGCGTCGTCCCGCAAGTTCGTGTGGGACGCGATGGGGGTTCGCCAGAACGACAGCGCCAATCCGCTGGTGATGGCGATGAGTTTTTACCCGAAGGAAGCGCGCCCGCTGTGGGACAGTTACTCCACCAAATCCATCGCGCATACCATTGATGTCTATAGTGATTTCGCCTTCCCCTATCCCTATCCCACGGCGCAGAGCGTCAACGGCCCGGTGGGCGGGATGGAATATCCGATGATCACCTTCAACGGCCCGCGCCCGGTGAAGGACAGGAAGACCGGCCAGCTGACCTATACCGAACGGGCCAAATATGGCCTCATCGGCGTGGTCATCCACGAGATTGGCCACATTTGGTTCCCGATGAGCGTCAACAGCGACGAGCGCCAGTGGACGTGGATGGACGAAGGCATCAACACCTTCCTGCAGTTCGAGGCCGAGCGCCGCTGGGACCCGGATTTCCCCGCCCGCCGCGGCGAACCACGTGACATTGTGGAATATATGGTCAGCCGCGATCAGGTGCCGCTGATGACCAACAGCGAAAGCCTGCTGCAGTTCGGCAACAATGGCTATGCCAAGCCGGCGACGGCGCTGGTGATCTTGCGCGAGACGATCCTGGGCCGCGAGCTGTTCGACTTCGCTTTCAAGGAATATGCCCGCCGCTGGCGCTTCAAGCGGCCGACCCCGTATGATTTCTTCCGCACCATGGAAGAGGCCAGCGGCGTTGATCTGGACTGGTTCTGGCGGGGCTGGTTCTACAGCACCGATCATGTCGACATCAGCCTGGACAAGGTGGTGGAGGCGCGGCTGGACAGCCGCAACCCCGAAATCGAGAAGGCTGCCGCCCGGGATCGCAGCAAGACCGAGCCGACGCCGCTGACCGTCACCCGCAATACCGGGGTGCCGGTGGTGGACCGCGATCCGGCCACCCGCGATTTCTATGACGAGACCGACCGCTTCACCGTGACCGCCAAGGACCGCCGGGATTACGAGGCGCTGCAGAAGAAGCTGGAGCCGGAACAGGCTGCGGCGCTGGCGTTCAAGGACCATTTCTATCACTTCAGCTTCCGCAACATCGGCGGGCTGGTGATGCCGGTGATCCTGAAGCTGGATTACACCGATGGCAGCAGCGAGACCATCCGCATCCCGGCCGAAGTGTGGCGGCGCAACCCAAAGGCGGTGACGTGGCAGCATGTGACGCCAAGGACGCTGAAATCCGCCGAGGTTGATCCTTTGTGGGAAACCGCCGACGCCGATCGCAGCAACAACGCCTATCCGCGCCGTATCGAACCGGCGGTGCTGAAGGTGCGCGATGATCCCGATGGCGGCGTCAACCGCATGAAGGACAGCGATCTGGAAGTGACGCCCGACAGCAACAGGACGCGGCCGATCGGGAAGGACGCAAAGAAGGACGAACAATGAGGGCGCTGATCGGGCTGGCGGCGCTGCTGCTGCTGGCGGGGCCGGTGGCGGCCCACCGCGGCCACGCCACCCTTTCGGTGGTGGAAATCGATGCCAGGACCGGCGCCGTTCAGGTGACGCACCGCATGGCCGCGCATGATGTGGAGCCGGCATTGGTGGCGATTGCGCCCGATGCCCAGCCCAGCCTGGACGATCCGGCGGCGGTGACCGCACTGATCGCCTATGTTGGCCGGGAATTTCGCATTCTGGGCGTGCCGCTCAGCTTTGCCAGCCAGTCGCTGGCCGGCGATACGGTGGTGCTGCGGTATGTGGGCCAATTGAAGGGCCGGCCCCGGCAGATCAGCATCAAGGGCGGGCTGTTCGGCGAAACCCATGCCGATCACCACACGCAGGTGAACGTGCGCCGCGCCGGAGTGACGCGCAGCCTGCAGTTTGGCCCGAACGATCCGGCCCGGCCGGTGGCGCTGCCCGGCCTTTGAGGCCGCCAATCCGCACTCTACGCCAAAAGACGTAACGCGCCGCGCGGCGCTGTCATGCATGTGTCATGTCCGGGTCAGCCGGGAAACGGCGGCAGCTGTCCGCCGATCCGGGCGCGTTCATGGCCCTGTGGGGGATCGCTCAGCCGGTGCCGGACATTGGTTCCGGGCAACAGGGCAAATCACGTGGGGACGTTGATGATGATGCAAGCTTTTGTGCCGCCTTCGGTTCGCCGCGCGCTGCTGCTGGGGGCAGCGGTTTCCGCGCTGGCCATGCCGGCCTTTGCCCAGCAGGCCGCGACCGCCGCTGCCGAGCCGGAAGCAGCAGAGGACACCAGTGTCATCACCGTGACCGGATCGCGCATTTCGCGCACCGGCTATGATTCGCCGATCCCGGTTTCGGTGATTGGCGAAGCGGAACTGAAGGCCGAACCGCAGGCCAATATCGGCGATTATGTGAACACGCTGCCGTCGGTGCAGGGTTCGCTGTCGTCATCCACCAATTCGGGTTCGCTGTCGAACGGGCAGGCCGGTCTGGCCACGGTCAACCTGCGCGCGCTGGGGGCGGCGCGCACGCTTGTGCTGATCGACGGGCAGCGCTCGGTGGCTTCCACCCCGGTCGGCTTTGTGGACGTGCAGACCATTCCGCAGGGCCTGATCAAGGGCGTGGAAGTGGTGACCGGCGGCGCGTCGTCGGCCTATGGCTCCGATGCAGTGGCCGGCGTGGTGAACTTTTCCCTGAACCGCGATTTCAAGGGCCTGCGCGCCGAATATGAATTCGGCATCACCGATTATGGCGATGTGCCCAACCACACATTCCGCATCACCAGCGGTTTCGATTTTGCCGACGGGCGCGGCAAGATCCTGCTGGCGGGGGATTATTTCACCCAGAAGGGTGTCGATACCTATGACCGGCCGTGGCAGGAATCCGGGTTCTTCCAGATCGACAACCCGGCCTACACGCCCACCAACGGCCAGCCGCAACGCTTTGTCGGCAGCGGCATCGGCACCTATCAGTTCACGCCCGGCGGCATCATCAACTCCGGGCCGCTGGCCGGCACCTATTTCGGCAATATCGCGAACGGGCAGGCCAGCCTGAACCAGTTCACCTATGGCCCGCGCAGCGGCCAGTGGATGATCGGCGGCGATTATCTGATCAGCCGTGAAGGCCATTGGAGCACCAACAGCCTGGCCCCAAACGAAGAGCGCGGTAACATCTTCGGCCGCCTGAGCTATGAGTTCAGCCCGGCGTTCACGCCGTTCGTGCAGTATAGCTACTCCGCCTATCAGGGCAGCAGCTTCTATCAGCAGACGCCTTCGGTGGGCGTGACCATTCAGCGCGACAATGCCTTCCTGCCGACGGCGCTGGTCAACCAGATGGTGGCGCTGAACCTCAACAGCATTTCCATCGGCACCAGCAACAATGGCTTCCCGGCCGCCGGTTCGGACAACAAGCGCGAAGTGTATCGGTTCGTGGCCGGTGCTGACGGCGAGTTCGAGATCGGCAAGGGCAGCTGGAATTATTCGGCCTATTATCAGGTGGGCATCGCCAACACCCGCGAAACGCTGACCAACACCTGGCTCAACAGCCGGGTCAGCCTGGCGCAGGATGCAGTGCGGGCGCCGGCCGGCAATGCGGCGGGTATTGCGGCCGGCACCATCGTGTGCCGTTCCACGCTGACCAATCCCACCAACGGCTGCGTGCCTTTGAACCGCATCGGCATTGGCGGCGTGACTCAGGCGGCCATCGATTATGTGTTCAACAACGGCGCCCAGCCGCAGCGCCTGCAGACGCTGCGTCAGGACGTGGCGGCGCTGACCATTTCCACCAACGATCTGATCGAAACCTGGGCCGGCCCGGTGTCGTTTGCCACCGGCGCCGAATATCGCCGGGAACGGGTGGACGGCTTTGTTGATCCGCAGTTCAATTCCGGCTGGCTGTATGGCAACTACCGCGTCACCGCCGGTGCCTATACGGTGTGGGAAGGCTTTGCCGAAACCGTGGTGCCGCTGGCCAAGGGGCTGGATTTCAACGGCGCCATCCGCCGCACCGAATATTCCACCAGCGGCGGGGTGACCACCTGGAAGCTGGGCGCGACCTGGCAGGTGATCCCCGACTTCAAGCTGCGCGCCGTGCGCAGCCGCGATATCCGCGCCCCCAACCTGAACGAACTGTTCGCCCCCGGCACCGCCCGCACCAACACGGTGAACGTGCTGCAACCCAATGGCACCCAGCGCGCCGACCAGTTCCTGGAACAGACCACCGGCAATCTTGATCTGCGCCCCGAAGTGGCGATGACCTGGGGCGTGGGCGGTGTGTTCACGCCGCGCTTCCTGCCCGGCTTTGCCGCATCGGTGGATTATTTCGACATTGATCTGTCGGGCGCCATCGGCACCATTACGGCGCAGACCATCACGTCGCTGTGCGTCGAACAGAACCGCCAGGATCTGTGCCAGTTCATCACCTTCAACGGCCCGCCCGGCGCGGCCAGCCCGATCACCCAGATCCGGCTGGTGCCGTTCAATTTTGCTTCGGTGAAGGTGCGCGGGATCGATATCGAGGCCAGCTATCGGTTCGATCTGGGCGGCGGCAAGGCCACGCTGCGCGCGCTGGCCAGCCATTACATCGACAATATCAACGATAACGGCATCGACGTGGCGGTCAATCGGGCCGGGCAGAACGTGGGCGGCGGCGTGCCGAGCTGGAATTATCGCCTGACCGCCAATTACGAAGTGAGCGACTGGACCTTCAACCTGACCGGCCGCGGCTTCTCGGGCGGTGTGTACGACAATAATTTCTTCGAATGCACCACCGGCTGCCCGGCCTCCACGCCGCAGAACCGCACCATCAACAACAACCAGATTGCCGGCCAATGGTATATGGATGCATCGATCACCAAGCGTCTGAATGTCGGCCGGTCCAAGTTCGATCTGTTCCTCTATGTCCGCAACCTCTTGAACAGCGATCCGGTGCTGGTGGGCAACGGGCCAACGGGGAACAACACGCCGGCCTATCCGCAGACCAACCGCGGCCTGTATGACGTGCTGGGCCGGGTGTACCGCATGGGTGTCCGGTTCGAATATTGATTGGGGGAAAGACCATGAACGTGAAACTGATCGCCGGCCTGCTGGCCGCCGTCACTGCCGCGTCTCCGGCCTTTGCGCTGGCCACCGCCGCGCAGAAGAAGGACGCGGCGGCCGGGGTGGACGCACAGGCCAAGCTGGCGCAGGAAATGGTCGACATGGTGTTCAGCTATGCCGAGCCGGGCTTTCAGGAGCACAAGACCAGCGAATATCTGACCGGCATTCTGGAAAAATACGGCTTCAAGGTGGAACGCGGCGCGGCCGGCATTCCGACCGCTTTCACCGCCACATGGTCAAACGGGGCGGGGCCGAAGATCGCGCTGGGCAGCGATATCGATGGCCTGCTGGGCCTGTCGCAATATCCCGGCACAGTCGAGATGAAGCCGATGGTGGAGGGCGGTCCGGGCCACGGCGAAGGCCACAACAGCGGCATGCCGATGATGATCGTGGCGGCGCTGGCCGCCAAGCAGGTGATGGAAAAGAACGGCATCAAGGGCACGCTGATGCTGTGGCCGGGCGTGGCCGAGGAATTGCTGGCCACCAAGGCCTATTATGTGCGCGCTGGCATGTTCAAGGGCGTCGATGCTTCGATCTTTGCCCACGTCGGCCGCGATTTCGGCGTGAGCTGGGGCCCGGCCGGCAACAACGGCATGGTGAGCGTGGAATATATCTTTAAGGGCAAGACCGCCCACGCCGCCGGGCAGCCGTGGGACGGGCGCAGCGCGCTGGACGCGGTGGAGTTGATGAACATCGGCTGGAACATGCGGCGCGAACATCTGCCCGTCACCCAGCGCAGCCATTATGTGATCACCGAAGGCGGCGGCCAGCCCAATATCGTGCCGGAAAAGGCCAGCGTGTGGTATTATTTCCGCGAAGGCAATTTCGCCAAGATCAGAGGGCTTTACGAGATCGGCAACCGCATCGCCGATGCCGCCGCCATGGCCACGGATACCACAGTGACCAAGCGCACCCTGGGTTATGCCGCGCCCAATTTCGGCAACAAGCCCTTGGCGGAAGCCCTGTATGCCAATATCGCCGCTGTCGGCCTGCCGCAGTGGAGCGCTGCCGATCAGGGCTTTGCCAGGGCGATGCAGCAGGCCAATGGCGTCAAGGTGGAGCCATTGCCCACCAGGCTGGCGCCGATCTCCACGCCCGACACCCGCGGCGTTTCGATGGGCGGCGGTTCCGATGATATCGGCGACATCATGTGGACAGTGCCAACGGTGACCATCCGTTATCCGTCCAACATCCCCAACGCCATCGGCCACAACCGCCAGTCTGCCATCGCCATGGCGACACCCATCGCCCACAAGGGGGTGATGGTGGCGGCCAAGGCGGTGGCGATGACGGTGCTGGATCTGGCGACCACGCCCAAAATCATCGCCGACGCCAAGGCTTATCAGCAGGACGTGCAGTTCAAGAGCGACACATATGACCCGCTGCTGACGCCGCAGGACGTGCCGGCGATCTGGCTGAACGCCGACATCATGACCAAGATGCGGCCGCAACAGGAAAAATTCTATTACGATCCGGTTAAGTACAAGACCTATCTGGACCAGCTGGGCATCAATTACGAGGATTTCGCCAAGGTAGAATGAGCCGCCACGCCGACCGGGGCGGCATCGCTGCCGCCCCGGTGCCGTGGTTGGTGACGGCGCGCGCCCGGCGGCTTAGCGCCGGCCCCCGAGGTTGATGCGCACACCGGCCATGAAGCGCGAGCCGAACTGTTCGAACTCAAAGATGCGATCCGGCACACCGTCGTAACGGATGCCGGGGAAATCGGTGAGGTTGGTGGCATCGAAGAACAATTCCATCTTGGGACTGACGGCATAGCGCACGGACAGATCAAGCCGGGCGACATTGTTCCAGAAGCGGTTGCCGACCGGGCTGCCCAGCGCCACCGAGTTCAGCCATGGGCCGCGATACTGGTAGCTGACGCGGGTCGAAAGCCCATATTGCTCGTAATAGAGCGAGGCGTTGTACATGATCTTCGACGTGTCGGGCAGCTGGATTTCTTCGCCGTTCGGTGTCGTCGCCTGGGAGTCATTGAGCGTGATGTTGCCCTGGAAGCCGAAGCCCTGCAGCCATTCGGGAGCGCCCAGCTTGTCCAGCCAGCTGCCGAACGGCTGCGAATAGCCGATTTCGATGCCCCTGATCTCGCCGCTGCCGCCATTGAGCGTGGTGGTGAAATCATAGCTCGACCGGTCAAAGCCGCTTTCGTTCAGTTCGTTGCTGCCGAAAATCGTGGTGGCGTTGAACAGCACGTCGCGGATTTTCTTGTAGTAGACGCCGACCGATAAAAAGCCGCGATTTGCCATGTACC
>DAITMD010000038.1:0-12116 GCA_036835345.1 Sandarakinorhabdus sp.
CGGACTGTGCCCGGCAGATCGGCGCGACGCAGGCCTGGGTGGATCTGTGCGCGCATCAGCACCGGCAGGGCGTGGGCGTGCCGGCCGACTATGCGATGCTGAAGGTGCAGGCGACGCGGATGCTGGAGCAGGTGGTGCGCGAGGCGGCGCAGGTGCTGGGCGGGGCGAGCTATATCACCGGCAGCAAGGTGGAGCGCATCTATCGCGAAGTGCGGGTGAACGCCATCGGCGGCGGCAGCGAGGAAATCATGCTCGATCTGGCCGGGCGGCAGCTGGGGTTGGGGTGAGGGCCAGAAAACTCACGGATTGCACCAGTCGCAGCTGGCCGGGCTGGCGGCGGTGACACCATCGGGGCGGGGCAGCGTTTCGCGGTGATCACACGCGCCGCAGCCGTTGATGATGGCGGCGATTTTCTGTGTCGGCTGTCCGCAGGCAGAGCAGGGCAGGCCGCGCTCCACATCCACCTGGCCCCAGCCGGGGCTGCCGCAGGCGCTGCACAGCGCCGCCAGCCGCGCCGCCAGCCGGTTGCCCAGCGCCCGGATGGCGGCCATGCGGGTGGGATTGAGATGGGCGCGCATGTCGGTTTCCAGCCGGTTGCCGGGCCAGGCCAGGCGGGACAATTGCGCCATATCGGTGACCCCGGCGGCCAGCACTGCGCCGTCCGGGCCTTTCACCACCAGCGCATGGCGCGGGAAGCCGATACGGTCCAGAAACGGCGCGATGTCGCCGCCGGCGGCCACATCAAGATGGGCGTGGTTGGTGCGGCGCGAGACCTGCGACAGGGTGAGTTCCAGCCCCCGACCCTGCCCCCGCCCCTGCGCTGCATCGATGAAGGCCAGCGTTTCCACGCCGCCGGCACCGAACGGCAGCCACGGATGCGGGCCGAAACTGCCTTCGCTGGCCAGCCCCAGATCAAGCCCGGTTGCCGCCATGCCGGCCCGCGCCTTGGCCAGCGCGGCTTCGGCCGCCGTGCCGGCGCGCGCGGTGGTGCCGGTGAAGGTGCCGAAGGCATCGGTATCGATCGCCGCTGTTTCCAGCCTGAGGCCCAGCCGGCGTGCCAGCGGCAGGGCCAGCGCGCGGGCCTTGCCGTGCTGCGTGGCCAGCGCCGCGCGCCGGCCGGCATAGGGGTGTACCAGGGGATGATCAGCCAACGAATCGCCAATCCAGCGTTTCACCGGCGTGGAAGGGCACGATCTGGCTGCCGGCCGCCGCGATGCGGGCCGGCACCGGGGTGGGCGCGCGTTCCAGCGTGATGACATCCGGGTTCAGCGGCAGGCCATAAAAGCGTGGGCCAAATTCGCTGGCAAAGCCTTCCAGGCGGTCAAGGGCGCCCTCTTCCTCGAAGATTTTGGCATAGGCTTCGATGGCGAAGGGCGCGCAATAGATGCCGGCGCAGCCGCAATCGCTTTCCTTGGTTTCCACCGCGTGCGGCGCGCTGTCGGTGCCCAGGAAGAATTTCGGGTTGCCGCTGGTCGCAGCCGCCCGCAGCGCCAGCCGGTGCTTCTCGCGCTTGGCCACCGGCAGGCAGTAGTAATGCGGGCGGATGCCGCCTTCGAACATGGCGCCCCGGTTGAAGGCCAGGTGATGCGGCGTGATGGTGGCGGCAATATTGGGGCCGGCGGCGATAACGAAATCCACCGCGTCCTTTGTGGTGATATGTTCGAACACGATCTTCAGCGCCGGAAAATCGCGCACCACACCGCTCAGCACCCGTTCGATGAACACCGCTTCCCGATCGAAGATATCGACCGCATGATCGGTCACTTCGCCGTGGATCAGGAGCGGCATGCCGATGCGCTGCATGGCCTCCAGCGCAGCGTGGATATACACCACATCGGTGACACCGTGGGCGCTGTTGGTGGTGGCGTGAGCGGGATAGAGCTTGGCGGCGGTGAACACGCCCTCACTGTGTCCGCGCACCAGCTCGTCCGGATCGATGCCGTCCACCAGATAGCAGGTCATCAGCGGTTCGAAGCGGATGCCCGGCGACACGGCGGCGCGGATGCGGTCGCGATAGGCGGCGGCCGCGGCGACGGTGGTGACCGGCGGCTTCAGATTGGGCATCACGATGGCGCGCGCGAACTGCCGGGCGGTGGCATCGGCAACGGCGGCCAGCATCGCGCCATCTCGCAAGTGCACGTGCCAATCATCGGGGCGGCGCAGGGTCAGGCGGGCGGGCGTTGTCATGGGGCCACGCGATACGCCGAAGCCGGCGGGCATGAAAGCCCCGCGTATTCCGGTGCGGCGCTGGCGCGTGCTGTTTGCACTTGCCCAAGCGCGGGGTTTTGGGTTTTGTGTAAATGCCTGCCGTGGGGTGGGGTATGGATTTCACGGGTTCCGATGCACCAACTTGCTGTCGTTCATGATCATCCCGATTGGGTGCAGCCGCTGTTCAATGCGCTGGACCGGGCGGGCATCGATTATCTGGCGGTGTCCACCGAAGGCCATGGCTTCGATCCCATCGGCGGGCGGCCGCCGGCCCCGGTGATCTTCAATCGCGTGACGATGAGCGCGGCGCAGCGCAGCCGCCGTCACCCGGTCTATTACACGATGGCGCTGCTGGATCACTGGGCCGGGCAGGGCGCGCTGGTGCTGAACGGTGCCGATGCCATGGCCATCGATGCCAGCAAGGCGCGGCAGCTGGCGCTGATCAACCGGCTGGGGCTGGCAGCACCGGCCACGCGGGTGGTGCATGACGAAGCGGCGCTGTTGCTGGCGGCGCAGGCCATCGGCTTTCCGTTGGTGGTGAAGGCGGATATCAGCGGTGCCGGATCGGGCGTGACCCGCTTTGATGACGCGGCGGCGCTTTCCCATGCCATTGCTGCCGGGTTGCTGCCGGCTTCGGCCAATGGCGTGTGGCTGTGCCAGGCGCTGGTGCGGCCGCGCGGCGGCGTGACCACCCGGATCGAGCTGCTGGGCGGCAAGCTTTTGTATGCGATGGACGTGACCGCCGCCGATGATGCGCTCACGCTGGTGTCGGCCGACATGCGGGTGGAGCGGTTGGCCCGCCGCCGCCGGGTGCGCGCCGAACCGCCGCCCAGCCTGATTTCGGCGGCCGAAACGCTGGCCCGCGAAGCCGGCATGGAGGCGTGCAGCATCGAATATATGATCGATGATGAATGCGGCACGCCGCGATTCCACGACATCAACGGGCTGTCGATCTTCCTCGACAATCCGGTGGACGTGCTGGGCTGGGACCCGCACGACCGCCTGACCGAGCGGCTGTGGCACCATATCCGCCGCATGGGGGGATAGCGCCGCGATTGCGCCAATCCCCCGTTGCGCTGCAACAAGACAAAACCTAAGGGCAGGCGCTGCATAAGGATCCATCATGAGCAAGCTTTCCGCCGCCATCAATCGCATCCAGCCCAGCCCCACCATCGCGGTGACGGGCAAGGCGGCGGAATTGAAGCGGCAGGGGCGGGACATCATTGGGCTGGGTGCGGGCGAGCCGGATTTCGATACGCCGGATTTCGTGAAGGAGGCCGCAATTGCTGCCATCCGCGCCGGGCAGACCAAATATACCGGGGTTGATGGCACGCCCGAATTGAAGGCGGCGGTGCAGGCCAAGTTCAAGCGCGACAACAATCTGGATTATGGCCTGGATCAGATCAGCATCAATTCGGGCGGCAAGCACAGCATCTTCAATGCGCTGCTGGCGACGCTGAACCCCGGTGACGAGGTGATCATCCCGGCGCCTTATTGGGTGAGCTATCCGGATATCGTGCTGCTGGCCGGCGCCGCGCCGGTGATCGTGGCCTGCGGCGTGGCGCAGGGGTTCAAGATGACGCCGGCACAGCTGGACGCCGCCATCACCCCGGCCACCAAGTGGCTGATCTTCAATTCGCCGTCCAACCCGACGGGCGCGGCCTATACCCGCGCCGAGCTGAAGGCGCTGGCCGATGTGCTGATGCGGCACAGCCACGTGATGGTGCTGGCCGACGATATGTATGAGCATATCGTTTATGACGGCTTTGATTTCGGCACGCTGGCCGAAGTGGAGCCGGGCCTGTACGACCGCACGCTGACGGTGAACGGCGCATCCAAGGCCTATGCGATGACCGGTTGGCGCATCGGTTTTGCCGGCGGGCCGGCGTGGCTGATCAAGGCGATGGCCAAGCTGCAATCGCAGAGCACCTCCAACCCCTGCTCGATCTCGATGGCGGCCACGGTGGCGGCGCTGAACGGCGATCAGAGCTTCCTGATCGAGCGCAACACCGCCTTTCAGCGCCGCCGCGACCTGGTGGTTGCCATGCTCAATCAGACGCCGGGCCTGATCTGCCCGCGCCCGGAAGGGGCGTTCTACGTCTATCCCGATTGCGCCGGCCTGATCGGCAAGACCACGCCGGGGGGCAGCACCCTGAACAATGACGAGGATGTGGCCGCCTATCTGCTGGAATCGGAAGGCGTGGCGGTGGTGCACGGCGCGGCCTTCGGCGGATCGCCGGCCTTCCGCATCAGCTATGCCACCTCCGATGCGGTGCTGGAGGAGGCCTGCAGGCGCATCCAGCGGGCGGTGAACGCCCTGCACTGAAGATGCGGATCGCGCTGTATGAGCCGGAAATTGCCGGCAACGTCGGCGCGGTGCTGCGACTGGGCGCGTGTCTGGGCGCGGCCGTTGATCTGATCGAGCCGCTGGGGTTTCGGTGGGACGATGCCCGGGTGCGGCGTACGGCGATGGATTATATCGATCATGTATCGGTGGCGCGGCACCGGGATTTTGCGGCGTTTCAGGCCAGCATCGGTGCAGCGCGGCTGGTGCTGTTCACCACGCGGGCCAGCCAGTCAGCCTATGATTTCGCGTTTCGCAGCGATGATGTGCTGCTGTTCGGCAAGGAAAGCGCCGGGGTGCCCGATCATGTCCACGCCGCCAGCGCCGGCCGCATCCGTCTGCCGATGCGCGCCGGGGTGCGATCGCTGAACCTGGCGATGTCGGCCGGCCTGGCACTGGGCGAGGCATTGCGCCAGACGGGGTGCCTGCCCGATTAGGTGCGTTCAGCCCACAGCGCCGCCAGCGGCCCGGCGGCAAAGCCGGCCCGGTCCAGCGTGTAGATGACGTGCAGCACCGGCCCGGTGGAAAGCTGCGCGGTCTGGGTGCGGTTCGTCAGCACCGCGCCGATGCGCGTCGCGGCGGTGCGGCTGCGGATGTTGGTGTCGCCGATCATCAGCATGATCTGGCTGACGCTGTTCAGCGCATGGCCGATCATCAGCGCCTTCATCACGTGATTGCTGCGGCCGCCCCAATGGCTGCGGGCCAGGAAGGTCCAGCCGATTTCCACTTCACCTGGCTCGGCCCTGTTGAAATCATAGCGCGACGATCCGATGATCGCGCCGGTCGCCGGATCCTGCGCCACCAGCATGCCGCCGCTGTTCAGGCCATCATCGAAGAATGCGCGGAACACCGGTTCGCGCCAGCGGTCGCTGGCCGGGTGGCCGGCCCAGATGCCGGGATCGCTGGCCGCGGCGAACAGCGCCGGCCAGTCCGCCGCGGCGGCAGGGCGCAGGGAAAGCAGCGGATGGGAAAGGCGGGGCTGACGGTCCATCATCTGGCGAGCACCACCGCGCCGTGGATGGCAAGGCCGATCAGCCCGCCGATCAGCGTGCCGTTGATGCGGATGAACTGCAGATCGCGGCCCACCGCCTGTTCCACCTTGTCGGTCACGGTGGCGGCATCCCAGCCGCGCACGGTTTCCGACACCAGCGTCACGATGGCATCGCCGTGATCCTTGGCCAGGCCCACGATGGCGCGGCGCAGGGCGCTGTTGATGGCCGCCTTCAGGCCGGCATCACCCTCGATACGGCTGCCCAGCGCGCGGAGCGCGCCGCCAAGCCGGCCGCCCTGCGGATCATTGAGGCCGCTGATCAGCGCGGTGCGCGCCGCATCCCACAGGCCTTTGAGCGCCCCGCCCAGCGCCGGATTGGCCAGCAGATCGGCCTTGAAACCTTCCACCCGCGCCTGCGATTCCGGGAAATGCCTGAGATCGAAGGCATATTGTTTCAGCGCCTCGCCCAGCTTCAGGCGCACCGGGTGCCATTGATCGTGCTTCATTTCCACCAGCAGGCGCTGCACGGCCGAAATCATCGTGTTGGACATGCTTTCATCGGCGCCGGCCAGCCGCAGCAGCCAGTTGGTGCGTTCCGTCACCATGCCGCGGATGGTTGGCGCTTCGTCGGAAATGGTGGCCAGCCCCCAATCGATGGCGGCATCGATCATCGGTTCGTGACGGCCCCTGGCCACCAGCGTGTCCAGCGCATCGGCCACCAGCGGTGACAGCGCCATGGCGCCCAATCGCTCGCGCGCCACATCTTCCACCAGCTTTGCCACCGCCGGTTCGTCCAGCGCCTCCACCAGCCGCGCCACCAGCGGGCCAAGGCCGCGCTTGCGGCTTTGCGGCGTCTGCGCGGGCGGGGCCGAAAGCCAGCGCGCCACGATGCCGGCCAGATCGGCATCGTCCAGCCGACGCGCCACCACCTGCGGTTTCAGGAAATTGTCTTTCAGGAAGACCGCCAGCGTTTCGCCCAGCCGGTCTTTCTGGGTGGGGATGATGGCGGTGTGCGGGATCTTCAGGCCCAGCGGGTGGCGGAACAACGCGGTGACCGCAAACCAGTCTGCCAGGCCGCCCACCATCGCGGCTTCGGCAAAGGCGCGCAGCCAGGGGACGGCGGGATGAACCTGCGGCCAACCCAGCGTGGCAGCGAACAGGGCCGCCATGGCCGCCAACATCAGCGTGGCGGCCAGGCGCATCCGGTGGAAGGGCGTTTCCGGCAGCAGTCTGTTCAGGGCCGTGTCACTCCGCTGGGGTTGCGGATGGCAGCTTAGCAGCCCCTTCGTTGTTGGTGAACCAGCGCTTCATGCGCGGCGCCAGCCATTCCTCCACGGAAACCGCGATGGAAAAACCGGCCGGCACGATCACCAGCGTCAGTATGGTCGAAAGGATCAGCCCGCCGATCACCACGATGCCCATCGGTGCGCGGAACGATCCGTCGCCGCCCAGCGACAGCGCCACCGGGAACATGCCGGCCACCATGGCGATGGTGGTCATCACGATCGGCTGCACGCGCTTGTGTCCGGCTTCCAGGATGGCCTCCAGCTTGGGCACGCCTTTTTCCATTTCCTCGATCGCCATGTCGACCAGCAGGATCGAGTTCTTGGCCACGATGCCCAGCAGCATCAACAGGCCGATGAACACCGGCATGGAGATGACATTGCCGGTGAGGACCAGCGCGATCAGCCCGCCCAGCGGCGCCAGCAGCAGCGACAGCATGTTGACGAACGGCGGCAGCACCCGCTTGTAGAGCAGCACCAGCACCGCGAACACCATCACGATGCCGGCAATCACCGCCAGGATGAAGTTGGCGACCAGTTCGCCCAGCCACTTGTCCATGCCCAGCTTCACCTTTTCGACGCCGGGCGGCAGATTCTTCAGGCTGGGCATGGCATCCACCTTCACCTGCGCTTCGCCGGAGACCACGCCGGGCGCCAGATCGGCCCCGATCGCCACGCGGCGCTGCTGGTTGTGTCGGCGCAGTTCAGTGGGCCCGGCACCAAAGCTGACATCGGCAACCACCCGCAGCGGCACCGTGCCGCCGCGCGAGGTGGGGACCGGCAGGTTGCTGATGGTGGACAGCGAACGGCGCGAGCTTTCGGCCAGCGCCACCCGGATCGGGATCTGCCGGTCGGCAACGCTGAACTTGGCGACATTCTGATCGATGTCGCCCAGCGTGGCGATGCGGATGGTTTCCGACAGCGATGCGGTGGTGACGCCCAGTTCGGCGGCCAGATCAAGCCGCGGCGTGATGGTGATTTCCGGCCGGTTCAGCTCCCCTTCGATGCGCGGCTGGCGGATTTCCTTCACGCTGCGCATGTCGTCCAGCACGGCGCGCGAGGCCTGTTCCAGCAGGATCGGATCGGTGCCGGTGAGCGTGATCGAAATGTCGCGTCCGCCCGGCCCGCCGCCGTTCTGCGAGGCAAAGCCCACCCGCGCATCGGCGATGGTTGCCAGCTTGGGCGCCATCGCCCGTTCCCACTCGGTGCGGTGCATGGTGCGGTCGCGCCGGAGCGTCAGGTAGATGTTGGCGCTGCCCACCTCCACATCGGCAAAGGCCAGCGCCATTTCCGGCGAGGCTTCGAGGATGGTCACCGCCTGGTCGACGATGGCTTCGGTCTGCGCCAGCGTCACGCCGGGCGGCAGGCTGATCGTCACCTGGCTGCTGTCGGTATCGACATCGGGCTGGAACGTCTTGGGAATGAAAGCGAACATCAGCACGGTGGCGACCAGCGCGGCGCCGCCGATGCCGAACACCGTCTTGAAGCGGTTGGCCAGCGCCCAGTTCAGCGCCTGCATATATACGTCCACCCACTTGCCGTTGCCATGTTCGGCGGTGCCATGGCTTTTCAGGAAATAGGCCGCCAGCATCGGCGTGATCAGCCGCGCCACGGCCAGGCTGATCAGCACGGACACCGCAACGGTGGCGCCGAAATTCTTGAAGAACTGCCCGGAAATGCCCGGCATCAGCGCCACCGGCAGGAACACTGCCACGATGGAGAAGGTGGTGGCGACCACGGCCAGGCCGATCTCGTCTGCGGCGTCCATCGATGCCTGATAGGCGGATTTGCCCATCCGCATGTGGCGCACGATATTCTCGATCTCCACGATGGCATCATCCACCAGCACGCCGGCCACCAGGCTGAGCGCCAGCAGCGACAGCGAGTTGAGCGAGAAGCCCAGCCACGCATCAAGGAACCAGAAGGTGGGGATGGCCGACAGCGGGATGGCCAGCGCCGAAATCACCGTGGCGCGCCAGTCGCGCAGGAACAGGAACACCACCAGCACGGCCAGAATCGCGCCTTCCACCATGGCATCGATGGCGCCCTTGTACTGCTGCTTGGTGTAATCGACCGAGGTGTAGATCAGCTTGAACTGCACCTTGGGATATTGTTTCTTCAGCTTCTCGATTTCCGCCATCGCCGTATCGTAGACGGTGACATCGGAGCTGCCTTTTGCCTTCGACAGCGAGAAGCTGAGCACCTGCCGGCCGGAAATCTTGGCGACGCTGCGCTGTTCGGCATAGGAATCGCGCACTTCGGCGATGTCGCCCAGCCGCACGCCGCGGCCCAGCCCAAGATTGATCTGCGTGTCGGCCAGGGCGATGGCGTTGTCAGCATTGCCCAGCACGCGCACCGATTGTTCGGCACCGGCAATTTCGGCGCGGCCGCCTGCAGCGTTCAGGTTGGTCTGCCGTAGCTGCGCGTTCACCTGGCTGGCGGTGACGCCATAGGCCTGCATGCGGTCGGGATCGAGGATCACCCGGATTTCGCGGCTGACCCCGCCGGAGCGGCGCACCTGTGCCATGCCGGGTACACCCAGCAGCCGCTTGGCCACCGTGTTATCGACCAGCCAGCTCAGTTCCTCCAGCGTCATCGCGGTCGATTCCACCGCGAAATAGGCAATCGGGCCGCCGGCGATATCCAGCCGGTTGACCTGCGGCTGCAATATGCCCTGCGGCAGATCGGACCGGATGTTGGCCACGGCATCGCGCACATCGTTCACGGCGCGATCGATCGGCGTGCCGATGGCAAACTGCACCATGGTGCGGCTATTGCCTTCCGACACGAAACTGTTGACTTCATCAACGCCGGTGATGTTGCGCACCGCCGCTTCGACGCGCTGCGTGACCTGGTTTTCCAGTTCCTCAGGCGCTGCACCGGGCTGGGTCACGACGATCTGCGCGGCGGGGAATTCCACATCCGGCTGATCGTTGATGTCCATCGCGCGGAACGACAGGATGCCGGCCAGCAAGAGCAGGGTGAACGCCACCAGCGGCGGCACCGGGTTCTTGATCGACCAGGCGGAGATATTGCGCATGAAAAACCGCTCCGCGCGTCAGGAGGCGCTGGCGGGCGCAGCGGCGGCCGGTGCCGCAGCATTGCCAGCCGCAGCCAGGTTCGGCTTGATCTTGTCGCCGGGCTTCAGGAAGGCGCCGGCATTGGCCACCACCTTTTCGCCGCCGGTCAGGCCGGATGCGATGCCCACGCCGGCATCGCTGATCGTGCCAACCGTGATCGCCCGGCGCTCCACGCGATTGTCCTTGCCCATCACATAGACATAATTGCCGTCGGCATCGGCCAGCACCGCGGATTGCGGCAGCAGCGGACGGTTGCTGGTGCCGGCGGCGATATTGGCGCGGGCAAAGGCGCCAACGCGCAGGCCGGGGGCGTAATCCAGCTGGATGCGGGCGATGCCAAGCCGTGTCTGCGGATCGATCACCGGATCCAGCAGCCAGATGCGGCCCTTGAAGCTTTCGGTGGCACCAACCGGCGTGACGTCGGCGCTCATGCCGGTCTTCAGGCGGGCAATGTCGCTTTCTGCCAACTGCGCGCGCATTTCCAGCACGCCGCCTTCGGCGATGCGGAACAGCGCGCCGGTGCCGGGGCCGACCACCTGGCCGGCTTCCACGCTGCGGGCCAGCACCAGCCCGGCCGACGGGGCGCGCACGTCCAGCCGGTCCGCGCGTTCCCGCGCCGCTGCCAGCTGCGCGCGGGCCACATTCACGCGGGCCAAAGCGCCATCACGGGTGGCAAGGCGCTGATCGATATCGGCGCGGCTGATGAAGCCCTTGGCCACCAGCGACTGGGCGCGGTCCAGATTGGCGTCGGCCAGCCGGGCATCGGCTTCGGCCTGCCGCACGCCGGCGGCAAGCTGGGCAATTTCCTGCACCTGCACCTGCCGGTCGATCTGGGCCAGCACCTGGCCGCGGCCCACCCGCTGACCGGGTTCGACCAGCACGCGGTTGACGCGGCCGCCTTCGCCCTGCACGCCCACCGGCTCGTCCCGCTTGGCAGCGATGCTGCCGGGGGCGGTGATCATGTTGGCCATGATGGTGTTGCCCGGCACCACCACGGTGACCTCCGGGATGTTGCTGGCCGCCACAGGCGGCGGCGCCGACGACGGGCCAAGCACCTGCCAGCCGGCAACACCGGCCAGCAGCACGGCAAGGCCGATCAGCCCCGGCTTGATCCAGCGCCTGGCACCGGCGGGCGGGCTGGTCTCGCCGGCGGGCGGAAACGGGTACACCTCCGCATCGGCGGAGCTCGGCACATTATTGTGAGCGTTCATCGACATAAATCCTCTTGCGGCAGTGTATTATCGAAATACATCACCGCATGCAAGGCTTTCCTTTACTGCACTTGCGTGTCAGCAAAAAGGCAAATTTGAGCCGCACTTGATGAAGCGTTGCCGCACAGCCGTGGCACGACGTCCGAAGTCATGTTCAGCGCGCCGCAAGCCAGGCGCAGGCAGCGTGAGCCGGGACAACCAGCCGTGCGCGTGATAGCATGGCCCGGTAATCAAAGGGATGACGCCATGCGCCTGATAATGATGATGTTTGCCACAGTTGCCGCCATGGCCGCGCCGGTGCTGGCACAACCGGCGGCGATGCCGTCTGGCGGGGATGGGCCGCGCCGTGTCATGATGCAGCGCATGATCGCCGGACCAACACTGCTCAGCATCTCCGCCCAGTCGGAGGTGAGCCAGCCGCCCGACACGCTGGTGCTGAGTGCCGGGGTGGTATCCACCGCACCGGTCGCGGCCGATGCCATGGCCGGCAACGCGGCGCGGATGAACGCCGTGGTGGCGGCGCTGAAGGCAGCCGGCGTGGCAGCGGCCGACATCCAGACCAGCAGTCTGTCGCTCAGCCCACAATATCGTTACCAGCAGGGGCAGCCGCAGATCCTCACCGGCTATCAGGCGCGCAACAGCGTGTCGGTGAAAACCCGCAAACTGACCGATGCCGGCAAGCTGATCGATGCGCTGGTCAAGGCCGGGGCCAATGATGTGAACGGGCCGGCGTTCAGCATTGCCGATCCCGAAGCCGCGCTGAACACGGCGCGGGCCGCCGCCGTGGCCAAGGCCCGCGCCCGCGCCGAAATCTATGCCGCGGCCGCCGGCCTGAAAGTGGCGCGAATCGCCAGCATAGCCGAACCTGGCGCCGAACCGCTGCAGCCGGTCATGCGCCCGATGGCGGGCCGGATGGCGGCCCAGGAAATGGCCGATGCAACCCCGGTGGAGCCGGGTGAGATGCGCCTTTCAGCGCAGGTGACCGTGACGTTCGAACTG
>DAITMD010000039.1:0-12115 GCA_036835345.1 Sandarakinorhabdus sp.
CGGCGCAGGCGGTGGTTTCGGCGCTGGACGATGCGGCGCTGGCCCGGCGGCGCGGCGTGACCATCCCGTTGGCGCGCGAGGTGATTGATGGCCAGTTCAGCCTGTTCTGACACATTCTTCTGCCATGAGGGCTTAAGCCCGCGCGCTTGATGGACTAAGCTATGTCGATGAACATTGTTGCCCTTCCCGAACTTGCTGCTGCCGAACGCTATTTCAACCGCGAGCTGTCGTGGCTGTCGTTCAACGACCGGGTGCTGGCCGAAGCCATGAACCGCGCCCATCCGCTTTTGGAACGGCTGCGCTTCCTGTCGATATCGGGCAACAATCTGGACGAGTTTTTCATGGTGCGCGTGGCCGGCCTGCGCGGGCAGGTGCGCGCCGGCATTGAAACCCGCAGCCCGGAAGGCATGACCCCGGCGCAGCAGCTGCTGGAAATCGCGCAGCGCGCCGATCATCTGATGGAAGAACAGCAGCGGGTGTGGGGGCTGCTGCTGCGCGAACTGGCAAGGGCGGATTATCACGTCGTCACCGCCGACAAGCTGACCAAGGCGGAGCGTGGCTGGCTGGAGGCGCATTTCCTCGATCAGATTTTCCCGGTGCTCACCCCGCAGGCCATCGATCCGGCGCACCCGTTCCCGTTCATTCCCAACAAGGGCTTTTCGCTGATCCTGGAACTGCGCCGCCAGTCGGACGAGGAACTTCTGCGCGCGCTGTTGATGCTGCCCTCCATGATCCCGCGCTTCATCCGCCTGCCCGGTGAGGCCGGCAAATCGGTGCGCTGGATTGCCCTTGAAAACACCATCCGGGCGTTCTTCGGGCAATTGTTCCCCGGCTATGATCTGGTTGGCGGCGGCGCCTTCCGGGTGATCCGCGACAGCGATATCGAAGTGGAGGAAGAGGCCGAGGATCTGGTGCGCTTTTACCAGACGGCGCTGAAACGCCGCCGCCGCGGCGAGGTGATCCACCTGGCGATGGAGGAAGACAGCCCGCCCGGCCTGATCAGTCTGGTGAAAGGCCAGATGGGCGTGGACGACCGCGATACGATATTGGTCACCGGCGTGCTGGGCATCAACGATCTGGCGCTGCTGGTGGAGGAAGACCGGCCCGACCTGAAGTTCGAACCGCACACGCCGCGCTTTCCGGAACGCATCCGCGAACATGGCGGCGATTGCTTTGCCGCCATCCGCGCCAAGGATCTGGTGGTGCACCATCCCTATGAAAGCTTTGAAGTGGTGCTGGCCTTCCTGAAACAGGCGGCCGCCGATCCCGATGTGATCGCCATCAAGCAGACTCTGTACCGCGCCGGCAAGAACAGCCCGATCGTGCGCGCGCTGATCGATGCGGCCGAAGCCGGCAAATCGGTGACCGCCGTGGTGGAGCTGAAGGCCCGCTTTGACGAGGAACAGAATATCCGCTGGGCCAGCGAACTGGAACGCGCCGGCGTGCAGGTGGTCTATGGCTTCGTCGAATGGAAAACCCACGCCAAACTCTCGATGGTGGTGCGCCGCGAGGGCGCGTCCATCGTCACCTATGTGCATTTCGGCACCGGCAATTATCACCCGGTGACGGCGCGCATCTACACCGATCTGTCGTTCTTCACCGATGATCCGGTGCTGGCCCGCGACGCCGCGCAGGTGATGAACTATATCACCGGCTATGTGCAGCCCACCCGGCTGGAAAAGCTTGGCATGGCGCCGCTGGCCATGCGCGACCGGCTCTATGCGCTGATCGATGCCGAAATTGCCAATGCCGGCAAGGGCCTGCCGGCCGCGATCTGGGTGAAGCTGAACAGCCTGGTGGATACCGGCATCATCGAGAAGCTTTATGAAGCCAGCGCGGCGGGTGTGGAGATTGACTGTATCGTGCGCGGCATCTGCTGCCTGCGCCCCGGCGTGCCCGGCCTGTCGGACAATATCAGGGTGAAATCGGTCATCGGCCGGTTTCTGGAACACAGCCGCATCTTTGCCTTCGGCAACGGCAATGAACTGCCCGGCACCGGCGCCAAGGTGTTCATCAGTTCGGCCGACTGGATGCCGCGCAATCTTGACCGGCGGGTGGAGATCATGGTGCCGGTGGAAAATCCCACCGTGCGCGCGCAGGTGCTGGATCAGATATTGGTCGCCAATCTGAAGGACAATCAGCAAAGCTGGGAACTGGGCGCCGATGGCTCCTATGCCCGCGTTGAACCCGGCCATGCCGAACCCTTCAACGTGCAGCGCTATTTCATGACCAACCCGTCGCTGTCCGGGCGCGGCCAGCTCAGCAGCGGCGGCGCTGCGGTGCCGGTGCTGATGCTGCCCGATGAGGACGAGGATCTGGATGAAGCCAGCGATGCCGCCGGGATTGCCTGAACCGGTGCTGAGCCTTGCCCGCCGCGCTGGCCTGATCGCCGTGCCGGACGGCGCCAGTGATGATCGCTGCGCCATCATCGATATCGGCAGCAATTCGATCCGCCTGGTGGTCTATCAGGGGCGCACGCGGGTGCCGGCCACCATGTTCAACGAAAAGGTGATGGCCGGGCTGGGGCGCTCTCTGGCGGCCAACAACCGCATGGGCGGCGGCGCGATGACGGTGGCGATTGCCGGCCTGAAACGCTTTGCCGCGCTCACCCGCGCGATGGGCATCACAAGCGTGCGCACCGTGGCCACGGCTGCCGTGCGCGAAGCCGAAAACGGCGCGGAGTTCATCGCCCGCGTCGCCGATGAATGCGGCCTGCCGATCGAGGTGATGGACGGCGAAGCCGAAGCCCGCGCCGCTGCCTTCGGGCTGGTGTCGGGCATTCCCGATGCCGATGGCGTGGTCGGCGATCTGGGCGGCGGCAGCCTGGAGTTGATCCGCGTGTCGAATGGCCAGATGGGCAATCGCATATCCTTGCCGATTGGCGCGCTCAGGCTGGACGCCATCCGCAAGCGCGACCGCCGCGCGCTCGGCCCCTTCATCGCCAAGGCGCTGGGCAAAGTGGATTGGGCCGAAGAAGGCCGCGGCAAGCCATTCTACATGGTGGGCGGTTCGTGGCGGGCGCTGGCGCAGATCCACATCTGGATGACGGATCACCCGCTGCCCATCGTCCATCAATATGAAATGCCCGCCGGTGCGCCGGCCAAGATGTTCCGCAGCCTGTCGCACATGGATTCAGATACGCTGCGCAGCGTGCCGCATCTGTCCACCGGGCGGCTGCCCACGCTGCCCGGTGCGGCCATGCTGCTGGCGGCGGTGGTGAAGAAACTCGGCTCCTCGCGGGTGATTGCATCGGGGTTCGGGCTGCGCGAAGGCCTGCTCTACGCCGATCTGCCCGAACGCGAGCGCGCGCTCGATCCGCTGATCACCGCAGCCCGTGCCGAAGGCGTGCGGCAGGGCCGTTTTGCCGAACATGGCGACATGCTGTTCGACTGGATGGACCCGCTGTTCGATGGCGAACCGGCCCCGGTGCGGCGGCTGCGGCTGGCGGCCTGCCTGCTCAGTGATATCGCCTGGCGCGCCCACCCGGATTTCCGCGCCGAACGCGGGGTGGACGTGGCGCTGCACGGCAACTGGGTGGCGGTGACGGCGGCCGAACGCGCGGCGCTGGCCATCGCCCTGCACAATTGCTTTGGCGGCAGCCCGGCCGCGCCAGTGATGGAGATGCTCACGCAGCTGTGTCCGCCAGCGCTGATGCACCACGCCCGCGGCTGGGGACTGGCGCTGCGGCTGGGCCAGCGGCTTACCGGCGGCACGGCCACCGCGCTGGCCGCCAGCCGGCTGGAACGCAGCGGCGAAGCGGTGACCCTGCGCCTGAGCGCCAGCCATGCCGATCTGGCCGGCGATGCGGTGCTGCGCCGCCTGAAACTTCTGGCCGGCACCATGGGGTTGGAGCACAAGCTCGTCGTCGACTAATCCAGCGAAATCCGGCTCATCTTCAATTTGCCGCCCGCCACCGCAAAGCCCAGCCGGCCTTCCACCAGCGCCAGCGCATCGGCGCCGAAAATCTCGTGCCGCCAGCCGTTCAGCATCTCCAGCCCATGACGCTGACCGGCGGCCAGCGCCTCCAGATCATCGGAGCGCACGATCAGCTTGGGCGCGACGCCGGCTTCCTTGGCGCGGATCTTCAGCAGCAGCTTGAGCAGATCGGCAATCAGCGCGCCTTCGGATGACAGGCCGGGCCGCTGCGGCTCGCGTGACGGCAGTTCGTCCGGCCCCAGCGGCTGGGCATCCGCCAGCGCCTGCATCAACCGCGCGCCGATGGCATTTTGCCCCCATGCCGCCGACAGCCCGCGCACCTTGGCCAGATCGGCCTGGCTGCGCGGCGGCGACGATGCCAGATCGGCCAGCGTTTCATCCTTCACGATGCGGCCGCGCGGCACATCCTTGTCCTGCGCCTCCAGTTCGCGCCAGCGGGCCAGCGCCTTCAGCCGGCCCAGCACATCGGCCTTGCGGCTGGGCAGGCGCAGGCGTTCCCACGCCCTTTCCGGATCGTTGGCATAGGTGGCCGGATCAGAGGCGCGGGCCATTTCATCGTCCAGCCACTCACCGCGCCCGGTGCGGCGCAACTTGTCCACCATCTTGGGGAACAGCCGCGCCAGATGGGTGACATCGCCGATGGCATATTCGATCTGCCGATCATTCAGCGGCCGGCGCGCCCAGTCGGTAAAGCGCGCGCCCTTGTCCACCTGCACGTTGGCATAGGCCGCCACCAGATTGGTGTAACCAATTTGTTCGCCCAGCCCCAGCGCCATGGCGGCAATCTGCGTGTCGAACAGGGGCTGCGGGGTCTTGCCGGTGAGGTTGTAGATGATTTCCAGATCCTGCCCGCCGGCATGGAACACCTTCAGCACCGGGTGATCGACCAGCAGCGCCAGAAGCGGTGCCAGATCGAGATCGGGGCTTTTGGGATCGATGGCGGCGGCTTCGTTCGGGCAGGCCACCTGCACCAGGCACAGATCGGGGTAATAGGTTGATTCGCGCATGAATTCGGTGTCCACCGCGATGAAATCGGCGGTGGCCCAGCGGGCGCAAAGGTCTTCCAAAGTCGCGGTGTCGGTCACCAGCGGATGAATCAGCATGGCGCCCGTTACAGCAATCTCGCGGCTTGACAAAGCGGTGAATGACGTGTGTTCCCCGCTGCCTTGAACGCAGTTGCCGGACAGTCACAGATGCACGCCTATCGCACCCACACTTGCGCCGCCCTGCGCAGCAGCGACGCCGGCCAGACGGTCAGGCTGTCGGGCTGGGTGCACCGCAAGCGCGATCATGGCGGCGTGCTGTTCATCGATCTGCGCGATCACCACGGCATCACCCAGGTGGTAGCCGCACCGTCCTCCCCGGCCTTTGCCGTGCTGGACCGGATCCGCGCTGAATCCGTGGTCACGATCACCGGCGAAGTGGTGCTGCGCGAAGGCGGCGCGGTGAATGCCAAGCTGCCCACCGGTGACATCGAAGTACGCGCCGCCGATATCGTGGTGCAATCGGCGGCAGACGAGCTGCCGATGCCGGTGGCCGGCGAAGCGGATTACCCGGAAGATATCCGCCTGAAATATCGCTTCCTCGATCTGCGCCGCGACCGCCTGCACGCCAACATCATGCTGCGCAGCCAGGTGATCGCCTCGCTCAGGCGGCGCATGATCGAACAGGGCTTTACCGAGTTCCAGACACCGATCCTCACTGCAAGCAGCCCGGAAGGCGCCCGCGATTATCTGGTGCCCAGCCGCGTGCATCCCGGCAAATTCTATGCGCTGCCGCAGGCGCCGCAGATGTTCAAGCAGCTGCTGATGGTCGCGGGTTTTGACCGCTATTTCCAGATCGCACCGTGTTTCCGCGATGAAGACGCGCGGGCCGACCGTAGCCCAGGCGAGTTCTACCAGCTCGATTTCGAAATGAGCTTCGTCACCCAGGACGATGTGTTCGCCGCCATCGAACCGGTGCTGGCCGGCGTGTTCGAGGAATTCGCCGGCTTTGGCGGGCGTGAACCCTGGGCGGTGACCAAGGGCGCGTTCCCGCGCATTCCCTATGCGGAATCGATGCTGAAATATGGCAACGACAAGCCGGACTTGCGCAACCCGCTGATCATCCACGATGTTGGCCGGCATTTCGTCGGTAGCGGCTTTGGCCTGTTCGCCAAGCTGGTGGAAGCTGGCCAGACCGTGCGCGCCATCCCGGCCCCCGGCACCGCCGGGCAAAGCCGCAAGTTCTTCGACGACATGAACGAATGGGCGCGCTCGCAAGGCTATGCCGGTCTGGGCTATATCACCCGCAAAGGCGGCGAGTTTGGCGGCCCCATCGCCAAGAACCACGGCGAGGCGGCAACAGCGGCGCTCTATGATGCGCTCGGCCTTGGCCCTGATGATGGCTGTTTCTTCGCCGCCGGCAAGGCCAGCGATGCCGCAAAGCTGGCCGGGCTGGCGCGCACCCGCGTTGGCGAGCAATTGGGCCTGATCGAGCAAGGCACCTTCAAATTCTGCTGGATCGTCGATTTCCCGATGTTCGAGTATAACGAGGACGAGAAGAAGATCGATTTCAGCCACAACCCGTTTTCGATGCCGCAGGGCGAAATGGCGGCGCTGGAGACGAAGGATCCATTGGATATCCTCGCCTATCAGTACGATATCGTCTGCAACGGCGTTGAACTGTCGTCGGGTGCGATCCGCAACCATCGGCCGGAAATCATGTACAAGGCGTTTGCAATCGCCGGCTATACACAGGAACAGGTGGACGCCAGTTTCTCCGGCATGATCAATGCCTTTAAATATGGCGCGCCGCCCCACGGCGGTTCGGCACCGGGCGTTGACCGCATGGTGATGCTGATCGCCGATGAACCCAATCTGCGCGAAGTCGTGGTGTTCCCGATGACCCAGAAGGCCGAGGATCTGATGATGGGCGCGCCGGCACCGGCCACAGCCCGGCAGCTGCGCGAACTCAATATCCGTGTGGTCGATTGATCGGCGCGCATGGGGGCTTGCCAACTTCTTAACCTCATGTAAATTAACCTTCGTAAGCGGTGCGTTGGGGGCAATGCGCTTTCGGGGGTAACATATGCGATCGCTGGTGCAGGCCGGTCTTGGCGCTATCCTGGCAGGGCTTTTGGGCACAGCTCCTGCCGCTGCCGTCACGACCAACGTTGCCGGGCATTTTCTTGCCCATGACTGGACGGTCCATCAGGGCGATCCCACGTCGCCGCCGCCGCCGCTGTTCCTCGATTTTGCGATCAGCTTTGATGCGACGCAGGATTATCTGAATGATACCGGGGCGCTGACCATCAACGCCACCAACATCGCCGCACCGATCCGTTTTTCCTACAGTTCGCAAACCGGCGTGATTGCGCTGGCCACGGCTGGCCTGCCAAACGGCTGCACCATCTCGCTCAGCAGTTTTTGCGCATTGCTCACCGATTTCGACGATGGCGTGCCCTATTTCGTGGTCAAGGCCGATGCCGAAGGCGGTGCGTGGCGCGCCAATTTTGTTGGCGACAATCGCCAGGTCGAACCGCTCAATCCCGGCGTTCCCGAACCGGCCAGCTGGGCCATGCTGATCGCCGGGTTCGGTCTGACCGGCGCGGCAACGCGCCGCCGCCGGATGGCCCGCGCCTAGCCGGCACTTGCCACCGGCGGGCACCCCTGCCAGCTTGGGGTGTATGAGCCCGCACAATCTCGCCGATTTCGATGTCGATCATGATCTGCCCCGCGCCGATTATGAAACCCGGCTGGAGGAATTGCAGCACCGGCTGGAACTGATCCAGGCCGCCTATATCGCGCACGGCCTCAAAGGCGTGGTTGCCATCGAAGGCTGGGATGCCGCCGGCAAGGGCGGGCTGGTGACGCGCATGGCCTCCACGCTGGACCCGCGCTACTGCAAGGTCTGGCCGATCGCCGCCCCCACGAAGGAAGAGGCTGCGCGGCATTATCTGTGGCGGTTCTGGCAGCGGCTGCCGGGCAACCGCGAAATCGCCGTTTTCGATCGCACCTGGTATGGCCGCGTGCTGGTGGAGCGGGTGGACAATTTCACGCCGCCGGCGCGCTGGCGGGCGGCCTATCATGAAATCAACGAGTTCGAGGCGCTGCTGGTGGATGATGGCGTGCGGCTGGCCAAGATTTTCCTGCACATCACGCAGGACGAGCAGGACAAACGGCTGGAGGAACGCATCAAGACGCCGTGGAAACGCTGGAAAACCGGCGCCGACGATTATCACAACCGATCCCGGCGCGCGGCCTATGTGGAGGCCTATCAGGACATGTTCCAGCACTGCTCCACGCCGGCAGCGCCGTGGCACGTGGTGGCGGCGAACGACAAGAAATGGGCGCGGGTGCGCGGGCTGGAAATCGTCTGCGACACGCTGGGCGCCGGGGTAGATCTCAGCTGGCCCGATCCCGATCCGGCAGTGGTGAAGATTGCCGAGAAGGCGCTGGGCAAAAAACTCTTTTAACCCGGCGTGTCCTTGCCCAGCCACTTGCTCAATCGGTTCGGGCCGCTGGTGGACGCCCTGTCCGGGTGCAGGGTTTCATAGACCACGGCATTTTCCAGCACCCGCTGCACATAGTTTTTCGTTTCGGCAAACGGGATGCTTTCAATCCAGTCGACCATGTCGCCGCCATTTCGCGGATCGCCCAATTGGGCGATGAAGCGCCGCACATTGCCCGGCCCGGCGTTATAGGCCGCCACCGCCAGCGGCGCCGAGCCGCCATAATTGCCGCGCAGCCGTTCGAAAAAGCCGCTGCCCAACGTCACGTTCCACACTGGATCGTCCATCAGGCGGCTGGCCGGGCTGGCCGGCAGGCCCATCTTGCTTGCCTGTTCGGCCGCCGTGGCCGGCAGCAGCTGCATCAGGCCCATGGCGTTGGCGCTGGAGCGCGCGGTGCGATCGAACTGGCTTTCCTGCCGGGCGATGGCGTGGATCACGGTGAAATGCCGGTTCAGGCTGTCCGGCAGCGGCAGCACCGGGAAACTGGCGGACAGCAGCGCCAGTTCCGCTGTGCCGCGCACCGCCTTGCCGGCATGCACGCCGGCATCGGGCCGGTTCAGTGGCCCGGCCAGGCTGGCCACCAGCGCAGCGCGCGCCGGTGTTTCGGCGGTATCGGCCAGCTGCTTCAGGAAAATCGTCTGCCGGCCGCGGTCGATCTGGCCCAGCGCCGCCACGGCGCGCACCCGGCTTTCGGCGCGGAAATTGGCAGCCGCCACGCTGTCTGGCACGGGCAGGGGCGGGGCCGACAGCGCCAGCGGCTGGCCCAGCCGTTCGGCCGCCAGCTGGCCATAGAAATAATCGGGATGGCTGGCAGCAGCGGCATAGAGGGTTTTTGCCGTGTCGCGCTGTCCGGCCGCTTCGGCGGCGCGGCCGGCCCAATAATCCCCGCGCGCCTGGCTGATCGGGCTTTGCGCCACGGCGCGGGCGTTGCGGAAATGCCCCAGCGCCAGGGCCGGTTGATTGAGCTTGCGCAGCGCCAGCCAGCCCGCCAGCCATTCGGCCTCCAGAAACGCCGCCCGCTCTGTCACCGGCTGATTGGCCACGCGCGCCGCATCCAGCCGATGGCCCGAAAGCACGGCCCGCGCCGTTTCGAAATTGCCGGCCCGCCACAGGGTGCGCCCGATATCGAGCCGGCCCTGCAGCCAGCTTTGGCTGCCCACTGTCAGGCTGCCGCCAGGCACCAGCGCCGTCGCGCCGCCGGCGGCCAGCAGGGCATGGCCCTGTGCCGCGCGGCCACTTCGGATCAGCCAGCGCGCTTCATCCAGCATCAGGCCGGCCTCGCGGCGCAGCCGGGCCGGCACCACGCCCAGCCGCGCCTGCACATCGGGCGCGCCGCGCCTCAGCGCGATGCGGGCCAGCGCCCATAGCCGCGTATCGGTATCCACCCGCGCCAGCATGCGGCCGGCCTGTGTGGTGCGATCGGCCCACAGCAGCCGGTCCATCCGGCCAACATGATCGGCCGGGCGCAGGGCATCGCCAAAGCGCGCCATCAGCCGGGCTTCCTGCGCATCGTCCAGCCCGGCCGAATCCCACGCGTCGCGGGCCCAGCCGGTGGCCGCCCCGGCCTGCCCGGTGGCGGCCAGCGCTTCGGCAAAGCGCAGCTTGCCCTCTGCCGTCACCGGCGCGACCCGGCTGAAATGCGCCGCGATGGCAGCGGGGGCGGTGCTGTCGGTAATCGAACGTTCGGCGAGGCGGCGGATGGTCAGGCTGGCCGGCCAATCGGCATTGCGGCTGAGGAAGGCAGCATATTCGCCAAACTCGGCACCGCCGCGTTCACGCCGCAGCCGATCCCACAGCACGATATCGTCCAGCAGCGGCACCGCCGCCCCGGCCGTGAGCGGCGCGCCCGGCAGCAGCGCCGGCCGTCCGGCCTCGTTATCGGCCAGCCGCGCGCGGGTGCGGGCGATGCTGGCATCATCCAGCGCCTGCGCCGCCAGCGGCGCGGCCATGCACAGCAGCATGGATGCAATGCTGGACAGGAAGGGCCACCGGCTTCTATCACGCGCGCTCATCATCGCCCCGTGATAGGGTGGGGCAGGGAAACTGACAATGAACGACAGGCAATTTCGCGGATCCATGCCGGCGCTGGTGACGCCGTTCAAGGATGGCGCCGTGGATTTCAGCGCCTTTGCCGCCCATGTGGAATGGCAGATCAGCGAGGGCAGCCATGGTCTGGTGCCGGTGGGCACCACCGGCGAATCGCCGACGCTCAGCCATGATGAACATTATGCGGTGATCAGCGCCTGTGTGCAGGTGGCGGGCGGCCGGGTGCCGGTGATCGCCGGCTGCGGCAGCAATGATACGCGCACGGCGCTGGCGCATCTGGCCCATGCCGAAAAGGTGGGCGCGGATGCGGCGCTGATCGTCGTGCCCTATTACAACAAGCCCAGCCAGGCCGGGCTGATCGCGCATTTCACCGCGCTGCACGATGGCTGCGGCCTGCCGATCATCATCTACAACATTCCCGGCCGCAGCGTGGCCGACATGAGCGTGGAAACCATGGCGGCGCTTGCCAAACTGCCGCGCATCGTCGGCGTGAAGGATGCCACCGGCAACATCGCGCGCGTGGCGCAGCAGCGGCTGGCCTGCGGGCCGGATTTCATTCAGCTGTCGGGCAATGACGACATGGCGCTGGGCTTCAACGCGCAGGGCGGGGTGGGCGCGATCAGCGTGACGGCCAACGTGGCGCCGCGCCTGTGTGCCCAGATGCAGGAAGCGAGCCTGAACGGTGATTACGCCGCCGCGCTGGCCATCAACGATCGGCTCCAGCCGCTGCACGCCGCGCTGTTCAGCGATGCCTCGCCGGGGCCGACCAAATATGCCCTCAGCCGGCTGGGGCGGATGAGCGCCGAGGTGCGCCTGCCGATTACCGAGCCTTCGGCAGCGGCCAGGGCGGCGGTCGATGCGGCGCTGGTGCATGCCGGCCTGATCTGATGGCGCGTCCGAAACCTGCCATCGGTGTGAAAGTGAAGACGGTCGCCGAAAACCGGCGGGCGCGCTTTGAATATTTCATCGAGGATGTGGTGGAAGCCGGCATCATGCTGACCGGCACCGAAGTGAAATCGCTGCGCGTCGGGCAGGCCAGCATCGCCGAAAGCTTTGCCGAGGTGAAGGACGGGCAGGCGTGGCTGGTCAACGCCACCATCCAGCAGTTCAGCCATGGCAATATCTTCAATCACGAACCCAAGCGCCCGCGCAAGCTGCTGCTGCACGCCCGCCAGATCGAAAAGATGCACAGCGCCATCACCCGGCAGGGAATGACCTTGATCCCGCTCGCCATCTATTTCAATGATCGTGGCCGGGCCAAGGTGGAGCTGGCATTGGGCCGCGGCAAGAAACTGCATGACAAGCGTGACACGTCCAAGGAACGCGACTGGCAGCGCGACAAGGCGCGGCTGCTGAGGGATCGCGGCTGATGGCTGAGACGGGCAGCATCCGTGACCGGCTGGTCGCCATCAAGCAGGCCTGGGCCGAGGCCGGGCGGCTGCTCACCGGCAATCCCGATCCGGATCATGCCAATCGCCTGCCGCCGGGGCAGCGCCTGGTCACCAACTGGCCGGTGCTTGATCTGGGCATCAAGCCGGCCATCGACAGATCGGAATGGCGGCTGCGCATAGACGGGCAGGTTGCCAATCCGATCGACTGGGATTGGGATGCGCTGATGGCGCAGCCGCAAACAGAGGATGT
>DAITMD010000040.1:0-11984 GCA_036835345.1 Sandarakinorhabdus sp.
TGAGGCGATCTGATGCGGCGGCTGCTGAAATGGCTGGGCTACGGCCTTGCCGGGTTCGCCGTGCTGCTGGCGGGCGCGTGGGCGGTGCTGCGCACGCCCGATATCCAGGTGGCCACGCTCAAGGCCAAATATGGCAGTCCGTCCAGCCAATATGTCGAGCTGTCGCCCGGCACCACCATCCATGTGCGCGATGAAGGCCCGAAATCCGGCCTGCCGGTCGTGCTTGTGCACGGCTCCAACGCTTCGCTGCACACCTGGGAACCGTGGCGCGAGCGGCTGACGGCAAAGGGCTACCGCGTGGTGACGATGGATCTGCCGGCGCACGGCCTGTCCGGCCCCACGCCAGAAGGCCGCTACGGCCACGACGCCTATGTCGGCATCATCGAGCAACTGGTGGACCGGCTGGCGCTGCCGAAATTTGCACTGGGCGGCAATTCGATGGGCGGCGGCGTGGCCTGGCGCTATGCGGTGAAGCATCCTGACCGGCTGGCGGCGCTGATCCTGGTGGATGCCGGCGGGCTGCCGCAGCCCAAGAACAACGATCCGCCGCTGGCCTTCCGCATCGCGCGCATGCCGGTGGTGCGCGACATTGCGACCACGGTGACACCGCGCAGCCTGATCGACAGCAGTTTCAAGGCGTCGATTTCCAATCAGGCCATCGCCACGCCGGCGATGGTGGATCGCTATTGGGAATTGCTGCACTATCCCGGCAACCGCGCCGCCACCATCGCGCGCTTCACCCAGTATGACGGCGCGTCGGTCGATCCAGAGGCTCTGCGCGGCCTGAAGCTTCCCACCCTTATCCTGTGGGGCGCGCAGGATCGGCTGATCCCCGTCTCCGTCGCCAGCTTCTTCAGCCAGCGCATCCCGGGTTCGCGGGTGGTCATATTGGACGACATCGGCCATATCCCGATGGAAGAAGCGCCCGATCGCAGCCTGGCCCCGGTGCTGGAATTGCTTGCCGGCATCGGCGGCAGCGCAGCAACGCCTTGATATCAGAACAGCGCCGCAAACCGCTTCAGCCAGCCAATCATCTTGTCGAACGTTTCGTCCGACAGGACGATATAGACGCGGCGCGCATCGCCCGGGTCGTGGCTGCGTTGCAGCATGCCGAACTGCGTAAGGATACGGATCCACCGCAACCCGGTTGTGTTCGGCACCGCCGCGGCCAGGCACAGCGATGTGACCGACACGTTCCGGCTCTCCAGACGGGCTGCGGTCAGATCAAGCAATATGTCCCAGGCCGGATCGGCAAAGATTTCGGGAGGGAACAGCCGGTCACGGTTGCGGCGCTGGCGAATGATCTGCCGCACCATCGTTGCCGTGATCTTTGGCGGCCCGGCTGACTTTGCAGACGCCGCCATTTGCGCCAACGCATCGGAAATGCGCTGCGCGTCTGCCGACAGTCCGGCCATTTGCGGATCGACCATGCCGTTGTCGGCAATCGGATGTGGAACTGGCTGAAATATCGCCTCAGCACGGCCGCCGGCTCCGGCTATGCTGCGGCCCGTCCGTGTGAGCGCATGGCCGACATACATTCCCTGCCTGCCACCGGCACTGCTCGCAACCAGCGGTGCCAGCACCGTCACATGATGAACAGGCCTGTTCACGGATACATTGGCTGACACATCGAACGACTTTGGCGCGGTCTGCTTCGTCGCTGCCGCCGCCAAGCCCTTCATCGGTGAAAGTTGTTCGAAATCCGGCAGTTCAACGTGAAGGCCCAGAATGTAGGAAACCAATCTCGCCTCTTTATATAATCTCAATAAACACTGAACCGATTCAGATCACCGCTTCCGTTCGGAACAATCATAGACAATTTCAACCAGAAAAATCTATTTATTTTACAGAAAAGATGCCTTTCGGCTGTTCCGGAGTGTCGGCTGATATGTACCAATATTGATATATATATCTCCAATTCGGATAAATCTCAGGGCTGCAAGAGGAGGGCGGCATCCAACTGGCCCGCGTTAAGCCGGCTGCTGCGGCAGCGCGCTCGCGCATCAACGCGGCACAAACGCCGCCGCAAACCGCCGGAGCCAGCCGGCCACGCCATCAAAGGCCGCATCGGAAAGCGTGATGAAGGTGCGCCGCGCATCGGCGGCATCGGTGCGCCGTTCCAGCAGCCCGGCCTGGCTGAGGGTGCGGATCCAGCGCAGCGCCGTGGTGGTGGGCACGGCTGCAGCCAGACACAGGGATGATACCGGCACGTTGGTGCGCTCCATGCGGGCGGCGGCCAGATCCAGCAGCATGTCCCACGCCGGATCGGCGAACAGTTCGGCGGGGAAATGCCGGTCACGGTCGCGGCGCAGGCGGATCAGCCGCCGCACCAGCGCGGCGCTGATCGGTGCCGGCTCCTCGGCCTCGGCCGCCTGCGCCAATTCGGCCAGCGCATCGGCGATGCGCCGCGCTTCGGCGGAAAGCGCCGATATCGCCTGCCCGGTGGAGGTATCCGCCACACCGGCCGGGCCGGCCAGCAGCGCCGCCACCACATCGCCGATCACCGCCGCATCATCGCCGGGCAGCAGCCAGGCATCGGCGCGGTCCAGCCACGCCGGCGGCCCGCCCTGATCGTCCACCGCCGCGATCAGCGGCAGCGCCAGCCGATCGAGCAGCGCAGCATCCACAGCCGCGCCGCCGCCGATCAGCAGCACATCGGCAGCCACGCCGGCCGGGTCTGCGCCCGCGCCAACCATCTGCCAACCGGGGCCGGCAGCAGGCCAGCCCGAACTTGCGGCGCCATCCAGCACCAGAATACGCCAATCGGGCATGACCTCTCCGTTATGGTGAGGACTCCTCCCGCTCCAGCCAACCCCGGCCCCAATTTGGCGCAATCAGGCCGTTAAGCAAACCCGATTCCGCCCTATCAGAAATAGGCCGGTCATTTCACGCAAGTGATTGGCTCAATTGGGGAAGTTAGCTTTGCGTTAAGGAATGGCCAATGGGGGTGATGTCCAGACGAATGGCGCCGGCGGGGTCGCCGTCCACCGCGCTGGTGGGGTGCAGCCCGGCCATGAACGCGGTGCGCGCCATGGTGGCCAAGGTGGCCGACAGCCACGCCTCGGTGCTGATCACCGGGCCATCGGGCAGCGGCAAGGATGTGGTGGCCCGCCTGCTGCACGAACAGGGCAGCCGCGCCGCCGCGCCCTTCGTGGCATTGAACTGCGCCGCGGTGCCGGCCGATCTGCTCGAATCCGAACTGTTCGGCCATGAACAGGGCGCTTTTACCGGGGCCGTGAAGGCCCGCGCCGGCCGTTTCGAGGCGGCGCACGGCGGCAGCCTGTTCCTGGACGAAGTGGGCGACATGGCAGCGGCCATGCAGGCAAAATTGCTGCGCGCGCTGGAAACCCGGGTGGTCGAACGGGTGGGCGGCATGCTGCCCCTGAACGTTGATGTGCGCGTGATTGCCGCCACCAGTGTCGATCTGGATGCCGCCATCGCCGCCGGGCGGTTCCGCGCCGATCTTCTCTACCGGCTGGATGTGATCCCCATTGTCATGCCGGCCCTGAACCAGCGCCCGGAAGATGTGCCGCTGCTGGCGGCGCATTTCATTGCCATCGGCGGCCACCGGCTGCGCTTCACTGCTGCTGCGATGGACACGCTGATGCGGCAGGCCTGGCCGGGAAATGTGCGGGAACTCAGGAACTTCATCGAACGCGCCGCCGTGCATCACAATGGCGAAACCATCGGCTGCGAGGAACTGATCGGCCTGCTGCGCCCGCATCCGCTGACCGTGGTGCCCACCCCGCCGCCGGCCGCCGCGGTGCCGCCGCCGCAGCTGGGGCCGGAGGGCGTGGACCTGAAACAGCTGCTTGCCGACATGGAACGCGCCTATATCCGCGCCGCGCTGGAGCAATCGGGCGGCACCATCGCCCGCACCGCCCGCCTGCTCGGCCTGCAACGCACCACGCTGATCGAAAAGATGCGCCGGCTGAACCTGGACGCGGCGCCCGCGTGACGTCGAACGGGCTTCGGCTCGCAGCCAGCCGCGCTGCGCCCTAATCCCGCGCTCTGGTCCAGCTGTCCACCAGCTGCTGCAACTGCAAGCCCACGGCGCGCGATTCGCCCACTGAACGCTCCATCGCGGCGAACTGCCGGGTGAGCAGCGCGCGGCGCACCTCGATCTGGCGCTCCACCTTGCCCAGATCGCTCTGGGCCCGCGCCTGCTGCCGGCCAAGGCCCTCGCCGGCCGTCACCGCCAGCTGCGCGATGCTCTGCAGCCGGTTCGGTCGGGTGGGGCTGGCCGCGCCCGACATTTCGCGCAGCAGCGCCTCCGCATCCGCCAGCCGTGTGGGCGGCAGCGTGGCCAGCCGCGCCGTATCGACCGTGATGGTGCCATCGCGGGCAATGCCCACGCCCAGCTGCGCCAGCGACAGCCCGCCGGCTTCGGGCACGACATGGTTCACCAGCCGGGCAATGCGCTGGTCCAGCACGCGGGCGGTGGGATCATTGGCCAGCGGCCCCGGCGCTTCACCGTCCTGCGCCGGCCGCCGGAAATCGCCGATCAACTGCCGCATCGCCTGCAGCGTGCCGACAAAATCCGCCAGCGCGCCCGAAACCGCCTGCGGGCTGCGGCTGGCGGTGATTGCGGCACCGCTCACTGTCCTGTTCAGCGTCAGCCGCGCACCGGGGATCAGATCGTCGATGCGGTTGCCGGGCCGTGTCACCGCGATGCCGTCCAGCGTCAGCTCGGCATCCACCGCCGCCTGCCCCAGCGTCATCGCTTCGCCGCCCGGCGTGTGGTTGAACCGCTCCAGCCCCTCGCCATCCGGCGCTGCGCTCACCACAAAGCCATTCGCCGCCCCTTCCGGCCCGCGGATCACCAGTTGCGCGCTGCCGGCAGAAGTGACGATGCTGGCCGAAAGCCCGCTGCCCGCCGCGTTGATCGCCTGCGCCAGCCCGGCCAGGCTGTTGTTTTCCGGCGTTATCGTGATCGTCACCCCCGGCTGCGCGCCGGCCGCAAAGCTGAACCCGCCGCCTTCGATATCGGTGCGGGTGCCAAAGCCGATGCTCAGCGTGCCCAGTCCCACCGGCTCTTCGGCACTGGCCAGCACCGGGCCACTGAGGCGCTGCCCGGCCGCCAGCCGCGTCACGCTCACTTCGCTCAGCAGCGCGCCCGGCGGCCCGCTGCCCAGCCGCTCCACGCCCACCGCCGCATCGCTGCTGGCGAGGCCAAGCCCCAGCTCGCCGCTGCGCAGCCGCGTATCCAGCGACACGGCAATGCCCGACAGCGCCGATCGCAATTGCCCCAGCGCCGAAATCCGCGCCTGCAGCGTTTCGATGCGGCGGCTGATCGGCTGCGTGCGCGACGCCTGTTCGGCGTTGATGATGCCATCCACAATGGCGCGGCTGTCCAGCCCGGAGCCGGCCCCAAATGCCGTGAGAGGGTTCGTCGCCATGCGCTTATAACGGCAGCGGCGCGCCGGGCTTGCGCGGCCGGCCATGTTCGTCGAAGTCCAGCGCCGGCGGCACGAACACATCGGGCGCGGCCTCGCCTTCCGGATCATCAAAGCGCATTACGAAGGCCAGAATCGTCGCCACCGCCTGAAACAGTTCCGGCCGCACTTGTTGGCCCCTTTTGGCCGACCAGAACAGCGCGCGCGCCAGCCTGGGCGTGCGGATGATCGGCACATTCATCTCGCGCGCGGCGGCGATCAGCGCCTGCGCCATTTCCAGCCGGCCCTTTTCCACCACCACCGGCGCATCGTCCTGCCCCGCCACATACCGCAGCGCGACGGCGAAATGCACCGGGTTCACCACCACCACGCTGGCCCCGGCCAGCCCCTGCTTCATCCGCCCCTGCGCTGCGATCATCTGCGCCCGCCGCACCGCGGCCTTCAGTTCCGGTGCGCCCTCATTCTCTCTGGCTTCGCGCTTCACCTCCTCGCGCGTCATCATCAACTGCTGCTCGCGCCGCCACCAGGTAAAGCCCAGATCCACCGCCGCCACCGCCGCCATCAGCAGCGCCGCGCCCAACGCCAGGCGCAGCAGCGCCGCACCGATCAGCGGTAGGCTTCGCTCGTCGCTGCCGGCCAGCTCAGGCAGCAGCGGGCCGGCCGCCAGCCAGCCCACCGCCACCATCCCGCCCAGCTTCATCAGCGCCGTCACCGCGCCGGCCAGCCCCTGCCAGCCGAACAGCCGCTTCAGGCCGTTCAACGGCGACAGGCGCGAAAATTTCGGCGCCATCAGCCCCGGCGAGACATGGCGCGTCACCGCCAGCTGCGCGCCAAAGGCCGCCACCGCCGCCATCGCAAACAGCGCCAGCACCCACAGCACAGGCAGCCGCCGCCACAGGCTGCGCACATCACCGGCCGCCGCCGCGCCCAGGCTGTCGGCCAGAAACGCCGTGAGATCGTGCCACAGCGCCGGCCCGGCCACACCCAGGAACAGCGTGCCCACCATCAAACTGACGGCAGCGCCCAGTTCGCGCGGGGCCAGCACATTGCCGTCCTCCAGCGCCTTTTCGCGCCGGCGCGGTGTCGGCTTTTCGGTCTTGTCGCCCGCCATCAGCCAAACAGCCCCAGCGCGCTGGCCAGCGCCTGCCCCAGCCGGGCCGAAACATGCCCAAACAGCAGCGGCAACAGCGTGACAAAGGCCAGCAAGAGCGATGCCGGCCCGACCGCGATCACCGAAAGCTGCGGTGCCGCCCGATTGGCAATGGCCACCACCGCATTGGCCAGCAGCAGCACCGCCAGCAGCGGCAGCGCGACTTTAAGCCCCCACAGGAACATCAGGCCGCCCAGCGCGGCGATATCGGCAAGTTGGGTCCCGCCCGGCGGCACCAGCGCCGCGCCGCCGGCCACCAACAGCAGAAATTCCGTGTGCAGGTCGCCGCCCAGCAGCATCACCCAGCACAGGGTGGTGAACAGCATCGGCAGCACCCCGCCGGCCCCGCCGTTGAGCTGGGCAAAGCCCAGGCCCACCATCTGCGCGATCATCTCGCCGGCCAGGGTCGCTGCGCCGAATGCCAGCGCCAGCGCCAGCCCGGCCACCAGCCCGGCCAGCATTTCGGCCGGGATCGCCCCGGCGCTGAACGTCGGCGCGCCCGGCCGAAAGCCGGCAAACACCGCCAAGGCGCCCGCCAGCGCCAGCCGCGCCCGCCACGGCAGCGGCGCACCGGCAAGATTGGGCAGCAGCGCCAGCATCGCCAGCGGGCGCACCGCGGCCAGCGTGAACTGCACGAACCACGGCACCGCATCGAACGCAGGGAGAGCGAAATTCACCTTATCGCCCCCACCATGTCGATCAGGCCGCTCTCCAGAAAATCCGCCAGCCCCAGCATCATCGCTTCACCGGCAAGGGCGATCATCAGCACCAGCACCGCCAGCTTGGGCAGGAAGCTGATGCTGGCCTCCTGCACCGAAAAGATCGTCTGAATAAGGCCCACCAATATGGCGACCAGCAGCATCGGCACCAGAAAGGTGGCGGCGCTGCTGGCGAACAACAGCACCGCCTCGCGCGCCAGATCGCCCAGCATCACCTCGTCCGGCGCTGGCGTCAGCCCGGTCATGCGCCGAAGCTCCCGCCAAAACTTCGCGCCAGCGCGCCCAGCACCAATGTCCAGCCATCCACCGCCACGAACAGCGCGATCTTCACCGGCAACGATACGGTGGCCGGCGACACCATCATCATCCCCATCGCCATCAGGATGGAGGCGACCACCAGATCGATGATGAGGAACGGCAGATAGATGACCAGGCCTATCTCCAGCGCGGTCTTCAGTTCGGAGGCCACAAAGGCCGGCAGCACCACCGCCAGCGGGATATCGGATGGCTGCGCATAAGGCCCGCCGCCGGCAATTTCGGCAAAGCGGCCCAGATCCTTCGCCCGCGTCTGGGTGAGCATGAAGCCTTTCAGCACCGCGCCGGTGCGGCTGAGCGCCTGTTCGGCGGGCAGCGTGCCCGCCACCATCGGCGCCCACGCCGTGTCGTAAATCCGGTCCAGCTGCGGCTTCATCACGAACAAGGTGAGCAGCAGCGCGGTGCCGACCAGCAATTGGTTGGGCGGGCTCTGCCCCAGCCCCAGCGCCTGCCGCAAGATGGCCAGCACGATGGTGATGCGGGTGAACGCCGTCATCATCAAGAGCGCCGCCGGCAGCAGGGTGAGCGCCGACATCAGCAGCAATATCTGCAAGCTGGCCGACAGCGGCGGCAGGCTGAGCACCTCGTTCATTCAGCGTGTGCCTCGGCAATCAGCGCCAACCCGGCGCGCGATTGCCCGACCAGCAGGCGCTGCCCGGCAAACTCCACCACGATCAGCCGCGCGCCGGGGCCAAGCGGCAGCGCCTGCACCACCTGGGCGTGGCGCGCCGGCAGCCGCGCCGCCAGCGTATCGGCCCCGCGCTTCAGCCGCTCGATGATCTGCAGCGCCGTCACTGGCTGCTCGCGGCCGGCAGCACTTCGGTCAGGCGCACGCCGAACTTGTCGCCCACCGCCACGATCTCGCCGCGCGCCACCAGCCGTTCCGAAATCAGCACGTCCACCGGCTGGTCCACGCGCCGGTCCAGCACATGCACCTGCCCCGGAGCCAGTTTCAGCACATCGGCCAGCTTCAGGCGGATGCCGCCCACTTCGATGGCCAGCCGCACGCTGATCGCGCCAAACGCGCCCAGCAGCGCCGGATCCATTGCGGCCACATCGGCCGGGGCCATCGTCGGCTGGCCCTGCAGATCGCCGGGGTTGATGCTCATGTGCGCTCTCCGCTTGGTTTGGGATCGATGCTGATGATGGTGGCCTGCTGCCGGCCATCGGGCAGCGGGGTCAGGCTGGTGACGCCGATCTGGTGATCGCCCAGATGCACCGGCATGTCGGGGCTGGCGTTGATGGGGATGATCAGGCCGGGGCGCAGCGGCAGCAGGCGCGCCAACGGCACCTGCTCCTCGGCAATGCGCACCGTCAGCCGCAGCGGCACCATCAGCGCCGCATCGCCCAGCGGCAGCGGCGCGTGCAAGGGTGCCGGCGCGGGCGGCGCGGGCAGGCGCACGCTGCCCACCACGGTCATGTCCGGCGCGACCGTGATCATCACGTCCACCACCAGCTCGGCACGCCGGCTGCCGGCGGGCCAGTGGGCATGGGCAACATCAAGCAATTCCGCCGCCAGCAGCCGGCAATGGCGGGCGGTGGTGACGCCGGAAAGCAGCGCGACCGGCCGCGCCGGATCGCCGCCCAGCCGCACCGTGGCCAACAGCGCCGCCAGATCGGGCGCCACATCGGCGGCACCGGGGGCCAGGCCGCGGCCGGGATGCACGCTGGCCGGACAGCCCAGCAGCCGGGCCAGCGCCGCTTCCAGCGCCAGCAGCAGCGGCATGAACGGCGTGTCGTCCCCATCATCGGGCAGCGCCAGCGCCGAACGCGGCCGCCAGTCATCCACGAACTGCGGATCGGCGGGCGCTTCGCTGCGGATGCGCAGCTCGCTCACTGCACCACCAGCGAGGTGAAGAACACTTCTTCCACGCTGCCGGGTTCGCCCTTGGATTTCAGCGTCTTGTTGATCACCGCCTTCAGGCGTTCGCGCAAAGCGTCCTTGGCCTCGGCGCTGGCCAGATCAGGCTCGCGCGCTTCGCCCAGCGCGGCCAGCACCGCCGAAACAATGGCCGGCCGGTGCTTTTCGATCACCGCCGCCGCATCCGCCCCGCCAAAGGTGGAGAGCGACAATTTCACCTGCAGATAGCGGCCGTTGTCGGCCAGGTTGCTGGTGAAGGCATTGTCCAGCTCGACATATTCCAGCGGGCCTTTGGGCACCGCTTCAGCCGGCGCACTGTGGCCGGCGGCGGGCAGGCCCAGCTGCCCGCCCAGCTGCATCACCGCCAGCACCGCGCCGCCGCCGCCGGCCCCGGCCCCGGCAACGAACGCCAGCACCGGCACCGCCAGCGCGGCCAGGCCCTTGCCCTTCTTCTTTGGTTTTTCCGTGGTGGCAGCGGCATCGGGCATGGTCGGTTCCTCAGGCTAGGCGATCGATGGTGGATTGGGTGAGCACAGCGGCGCGGCGCAGGCGGGCCGGGGCCGTGATGCTGTCGATGTCCGGCGCGCGCGACTGGCGGCCGCCGCGCCGACCGCTGCCTGCATTGGCGCCTGCACCGCCGCCCGCAAGATCGGCGCGCTGGCCATTGACCGACAGGCCGGACAGCACCGCCCCGGCCGCCGCCAGTTCCTGCACCAGCCGCGGCGCTTCCGCCCCGATCAGCGCGGCAGCGGCGGGCTGGGCCTGCATCGTCACCTGCAGATCATCGGCGCGGCCGTGCAGCTGCACCGCCACCGGGCCCAGCCGGTCGCTGGCGATGGCAAGGCCGGCATCGGCCGGCGCGGACAGATCAGGCGGCGGCCCGGCGCGCGGCGCGGAAGCCGGCGGCGCGGGCTGAGCCGGCGGCGCAGGCTGAGCCGGCGCGGTTGCGGGCGCTGCCAGGACTGGCCGCATCGGTTCGGCAGCCGGCTCGGCGGGCAGGTCAGCGAGCGGGTCGGCGGGCAGGTCGGCTGGCAGCCCGGCTGGCGGCCTTGCCAGCAGATCGCCGGGGTCACGCCCCGCCAGCGCGGGGTCACCGTTTGCCACCGGCGGGTCACCCGCGGCCAGCGCGCGGTCCCCGCCGGCCAGCACAGGCGGCGCAGCCGGGGCCGCAGCCACCTGATACCAATCCGCCGGCAGCCGCGCCGGGTCCACCCAGGCCGGCGGGATTTTGGTGGGATCATACCAGTGCGGCGGCGGCCGGGTCGGATCGCTCCAGGCCGGCGGCGGATTGGCCACATCCCACCACTCCGGCGGCCCGGCGGCGGGATCAAACCACGGCGGCATATCCTGCGATTCCGTGATCGGTGTCGATGATGAAATCCCGGTATTTTGAATGATTTGCGGGCGAATCTGCGGCGCTGCTGCCATCACTGCCGGCAGGCTGGCCTGCCAACGTGACGGGCGGCCAACAGCCTGAGGTGCCAGCCGCAGCGGTTCGCCGGGCAATGCCGCCGGCCACAGCCCGGCCGGGATTGGCGGATCGGCGAACAACTCAACATCTTCAGTCACTTCCACTGGATCAGCCAGGCCGACTGGTGCCGGCAGATTGGCCAGTTCCGGCACCAGCAGCAGCCACGGCGGCGGCAGGGCATCGGCAGCAGGGGCCGCCGCCAGCACGGCATCCGCCGCCAGCGGAACCGGCTGTTCGAAATATTTGGTTGCAATATCAATGCTGAACACAGGCTCGCTGCCACTGTTCGGGAACAGATCAAGCAGCGCGGGCAGCGAAGGCGCGCCGGGCAGGCCGGCCGATAGCGATGGCAATGGGCTGGTCATGGCTCCTCCTCCAACGCGGCGCGGCGGGCGATGGCGGCATCTACGGCCGCCCGCGCCGCCGCCAATTGCCGGCCGGCATCATCGCGCGCTCGCAAGGCTTGATCCTGCCGCTGGGCAACAACAGCAGCAATATCATGAAGTTGCCCATCGCTGCGGGCCCGCGCCGCCCGCGCTGCCGCACTGGCCACGCCCGGCCCCTGCCCGCCCACCAGCGCCCGCACCCGCTCCAGCAGCGCTGCATCCGCCGCCGCCCGGCCCTGCGCCCGCGCCAGATCGGCCATGGCCAGCCGTTCCCGGATGCGCCGCACCCGGATCAGCCGGTCCAGCGAGGTGACAACCCCGCTCATGCCCCGCCCTCCAGCGGCGCAACCAGCTCAATAAGGGTGGCGATACTGTCCTCTGGATCGGCCGGGGTATGGCGATCCTGTGACAGGAACGCCGCCAGCGCCGGTTGCAGCGCCAGCGCCAGATCCAGTTCCGGATCACTTCCGGGCGCATAGGCACCCATCAGCACAAGATCCCGATTTTCCTCGGCAATTGCCAGCATCCGGCGGAAACGGGCGGCCGCAGTCAGGTGCGGGCTGGCACAGATATCGGGCATCACCCGGCTGGCCGAGGCGATCAGATCGATGGCCGGAAACTGCCCCCGCCCCGCCAGCCGGCGCGACAGCAGCACATGCCCGTCCATCACCCCCCGCGCGGCATCC
>DAITMD010000041.1:0-11970 GCA_036835345.1 Sandarakinorhabdus sp.
AGGCCGGGCAGGCCCAGCCGCCGCGCGTGTTCGGCGAGCAGGGCGAAGAACGGCGCTGGTTCCACATCGGCTGGCGGCACGCACATCAGGCCCACGACGTTCAGGCCGGCAGCGCGGGCCTGTTCCAGCAGCGCCGGCAGATCGGCAATGGCGCAGCCGCCTTTCTGGGCTTCAGCGCCGATGTTGACCTGGAGGTAGCAGGCCGGGCGCTTGCCGGCGGCGGTCTGGGCTTTGGCCAGTGCCGCGACCAGCGAGGGGCGATCGACGCTGTGGATCACGTCGAACAGGGCGACCGCTTCGGCGGCCTTGTTGGATTGCAGCTGCCCGACGAGGTGCAGGGTGATGCCCGGCGTTTCCGCCTGCAATATCGGCCACTTGCCCTGCGCTTCCTGCACGCGGTTTTCGCCGAAATGGCGCTGCCCGGCGGCGATCAGCGGGCGGATGGCATCGGCGTCGAAGGTTTTGGACACCGCCACCAATGTGGGCAGGTCTGTTCGCCGGGCATCCCGGCAGGCCCGTTCCAGCCCGGCCCGCACGGCGGCCAGTCGTTCGGATGCGCCGGTCACGAATTCAGAAGGCGATGTTGGTGCCGAGATAGACGGCCTGATCGTCCCGGTTGGGCAGCAGCAGGCTGGGCGGTTCCGGCGCGATGCGATAGCGCACGCCGCCGTTCACCGAGAAGCGCGGCGCCACCCGATATTGGCCGCCCAGTTCCAGCGAATAGCGGCGCGACAGCGGCGACACGGCCAGTTGCTGGGTCTGTTCCGCCTGCCCGGCCAGCCGCGTGCGCCACTTGGTGCCGCCGTAGGACAGGCCAAGGTTCACGGCATCCGTTGGCTGCGCGGTCAATGCCGACGTGAGCGCCGGTTCGGCGTGGCTGAACCCGGTATCGACGGCAAAGCCCTGCCAGCCCAGCGAAAGATTGACGTCATAGCCGCGCGGCACCACGAATTGATCAACCGGCGCGGCCGCCTTGGACCGGTCCACCGCCGGCGCGGTTACGCGGGCGGCGACGCCCAGCGACAGGGCGCGGCGATTTTCGGCCTGGCCCGACGGGGTGAAGCGGAAGCCGCTGGACAGGGTTTGCGGCTGGGCCGGTGCGCCCGGTGCGGTGAAGGCAAAACGGCCAAATTCACCCACTTGCGGCTGAAACGGGGTGATCGGCGTTTCCATCACCAGCCGCTGCTTGGCCGCCTTGGCCGGCGCTTTGGCAGCCAGGGCCGGCGCCGTGACGCACAGGGCCGCAATCGCCAGCCCCATCAGGGCCGGGCGAACATGTGCGCGCAGTGCCGCAACCGAATCGGACACAATCGTCATCCCTTCGACCATATCAACAGCCATTGGCCACGCCCATATGCCTTTGGACGTATCGGGCAGATGAACGGCCGCCTTGCTGCTGTTTTAATCCCGCCTGTTGCTGACTCTACACAGTGGCGGGTTCGCAGCCACTGCTGGCGGGCTTGGCGCGGCCGGCGCAACATGGCAGAAGGCCTCCACAAGATCGCGCTCCTGGCGGGCGCCCGGTGCAAGAAGGTAAAGCCCATGCGGCGCATGATTTCTGTGATCATATTGTCCACTCTGGCTGTGATGGCGCCGGCCTGCGGATCCAAGAAGCCGAAGCTGGCCGCCGAAGCGCCGCCGCGGGTGACGACGCTGGGCATCAACGCCTATCTGTGGCGGGCGGCGCTGGATACGATCGGGTTCATGCCGCTGGCGCAGGTCGATTCCAATGGCGGAGTGATCCTGTCGGACTGGTATGTCTCGCCGCAGACGGCCAACGAGCGGGTGAAGGTGGCGATCACCGTGATGGACACCGAACTGCGCGCCGATGCCCTGAAGGTGAATGTGCAGCGCCAGACGCTGGGCGCCACCGGCTGGACCGAGGCCAATGTGCGCGCCGGCACCGTGCAGCGGCTGGAGGAGACCATCCTGGCCAAGGCGCGCGATCTGCGGCGCGGCGCGGTTGTAGCCGAGCGCTGATCCCGCGCAGCCGCCATGCCCCGTTTTGATCATCAGGCCGCCGAAGCGCGCTGGCAGGGCGTTTGGGATGAACGCTGCAGCTTTGCTGCCCGCGACGACAGCCCGAAGCCCAAGGCCTATGTGCTTGAAATGTTTCCCTATCCATCGGGGCGCATCCACATGGGCCATGTCCGCAACTATACGATGGGCGATGTGGTGGCGCGCACCCGCCGGGCGCAGGGATTTGAAGTGCTGCACCCGATGGGGTGGGATTCGTTCGGCATGCCGGCGGAAAATGCCGCGATGGAAAAGGGCGTTCACCCCGGCGGCTGGACCCGCGCCAACATCGCGGCGATGCGCGCCCAGTTGAAGCGGCTGGGTTTTGCGCTGGACTGGAGCCGTGAGCTTTCGACCTGCGAGCCGGACTATTATGGCCAGGAACAGGCTTTGTTCCTCGATATGCTGGCGGCGGGCCTGGTGTACCGCAAGGAATCGGCGGTGAACTGGGATCCGGTCGACATGACCGTGCTGGCCAACGAACAGGTGATCGACGGGCGCGGCTGGCGTTCGGGCGCGCTGGTGGAGCGGCGGCGGCTGAGCCAGTGGTTCCTGAAGATCACCGATTTCGCCGATGATCTGCTGGATGGGCTGAACACGCTGGAGGCCTGGCCGGAGAAGGTGCGGCTGATGCAGGAAAACTGGATCGGCAAATCGACGGGCTTGAAGTTCAGCTTTGCGGTTGAAGGTGGCGGCAGCTTCGATGTGTTCACCACCCGGCCCGACACGCTGTTCGGCGCCAGCTTTGCCGCCATTGCTGCCGATCACCCGCTGGCCCGGCAGTGCGCGGCGGGCAATCCGGCGCTGGCGGCGTTCATCGCCCGGTGTCAGGCCGGCGGCACCGCGGCGGCCGATATCGAAACGCAGGAAAAGCTGGGCTTTGATACCGGCCTGTCGGTAATCCATCCGCTGGACCCCGCCATTCGCCTGCCGGTGTTCGTCGCCAATTTCGTGCTGATGGAATATGGCACCGGGGCGCTGTTCGGCTGCCCCGGCCATGACCAGCGCGACCTTGATTTTGCCCGCAAATATCAGCTGCCGGTGATCCGTGTGGTGGCGGCCGAAGGCGATGAGAACGCCCCCATCCACGATGAGGCCTATACCGGGCCTGGCTGCATGGTGAACTCCCGCTTTCTGGACGGCATGGCCAGTGATGATGCGCTCGCCGCCGTGATCGCCCGCGCCGAAGCGGAAGGCTGGGGGACGGGTGTGACGCAGTTCCGCCTGCGCGATTGGGGGGTGAGCCGCCAGCGTTATTGGGGCACGCCGATCCCGATCATCCACTGCGAAAAGTGCGGCGCGGTGCCGGTCCCGAAGAAGCAGCTGCCAGTGGTGCTGCCCGAAGATGTGAGCTTCGATGTGCCGGGCAATCCGCTCGACCGGCACCCCACCTGGAAGCATGTCGATTGCCCGCAGTGCGGCAGCGCGGCCCGGCGCGAGACCGATACGCTGGACACGTTCACCAACAGCAGCTGGTATTTCCTGCGCTTTGCCAGTGCGCCCGATGATCGCCCGTTCGATCCGGCGGTGGCGGCGAAATGGCTGCCGGTCGGCCAGTATATCGGCGGGGTGGAGCACGCCATTCTGCACCTGCTCTATGCGCGGTTCTGGACGCGTGCACTGCAGCATATCGGCCTGCTGGATGTGGCGGAGCCGTTTGCCGGCCTGTTCACGCAGGGGATGGTGACGCACGAAACCTACAGCCGTCCGCAAGGCGAGGGTCTGCCGCCGATCTGGTTTGCGCCGGACGAGGTGGAGCGCAGCGGCGATGGTGCGACCCTGCGCGCCGACAATGCGCCGGTTGAGATCGGCCGCGTCATCAAGATGTCGAAATCAAAGAAGAATGTCATCGATCCTGATGCCATCCTTGGCCGATATGGCGCCGATGCGGTGCGCTGGTTCGTGCTGTCGGATTCGCCGCCGGAGCGCGATCTGGCGTGGTCGGAAGCCGGTATCGACGGTGCGTGGCGCTTTGTGCAGCGCGTGTGGCGGTTGGCGGAGGACAATGCCGCGCCGGCCGAGGGCGCGGCGGATGCCAGGATTGACCGCATTGTGCACCGCAGCATCGCGGCGGTGACGGCCGACATCGACAAGCTGCAGTTTAACAAGGCGGTGGCGCGCCTGTATGAACTGGTCGGCGCTCTGGAGCGTTGCCCGGCAGGTGCCAGCCGCCGCGCCGGAGTGGTGACCCTGCTGCAGCTGGTCGGCCCGATGGCGCCGCATCTGGCCGAAGAGGCGTGGGCGCTGATGGGCCTGAGCGGGCTGGTGTGCGATGCGGCGTGGCCGGTGGCTGATCCGGCGCTGCTGGTGGACGATGAAGTGACCATCGCGGTGCAGGTGAATGGCAAGCTGAAGGGCAATTTCACCGCTGCCAAGGGCAGTGACAAGGCCGCGCTGGAAAGCGCCGCGCTGGCGCTGCCCACGGTGCAGCGCACGCTGGACGGGGCGGCCCCGCGCAAGTTGATCGTGGTGCCCGATCGGCTGGTGAACATCGTTGCCTGATCGCCGCGCCTTGCTGTTGCTGGTGCCGTTGCTGCTGCTGGCCGGCTGCAATTTGAAGCCGGTTTATGCCGGCGGCAACGCATCGGCACCGGCAACCTTGCTGGCCGATATCGGCATTGCGCCGATTCCGGAACGCGCCGGCTTCCTGCTGCGCCAGGCGCTGGAGGAGGAATTTGGCCGCACGGTGGATGCACCGCGCTTCCGGCTGGAGGTTGTGCTCGACGATCAGATCAGCGCGTTCGGCCTGCGCGGCGATTCCTCCGCCGCGCGGGAACGCCGGACGCTGCGCGCGCGCTTCCGGTTGGTGGAGGCGGCAACCAATCTGGTGGTGGTGGATGATACCGCCGTGGCCGACGCGGGCATCGACCGCGTGAGCTCCAATTTTGCCGTGGTGGCGGCGGAAAATGCGGCACTGGAGCGGCTTTCCACCGATATCGCCCGGCAGATCAGCGCCCGGTTGGCGCGCTATGCCCGTGCCCGGCAGGGCTGACCGCCGCGCTGATCGCTGCGTGGGCGCGCGGCGGTGAAGATTGATGCTGCCCGCGCTGCCGCCTTTGCCCGCACCTGGCCCGGCGATGTGCGGCTGTTGCTGCTGCACGGCTATGACGAATCGGCATCGCGCGATCTGGCGGGGCAGATCATTGCCGGTCAGGCGGCGGCCGGCGTGGGCGTGACCGAGCTGATCGGCGCCGCCCTCAAGGATGATCCGCAGGCGCTGCTGGCGGCGGTGACCAGCCTTTCGATGTTCGGGGACCGGGAATTGCTGCGCGTCGATGGGCTGGATGATGATGGGGTGGGCGCCGTGCAGGCGCTGCTGGCCGGGCCGGTTGGTCACCCGGTGTTGGCGGTGGCCGGCGCGCTGAAAAAAGGCAGCAAATTGCTGGCCGTGGCCGAAAGGGAGCCGGCGGTTGCGGCCTGCGTGCAATATGAAGCGACGCTGCGCGATGCGCCCAGGCTGTTGGCCGATATGGCCGCGCCGTTGGGGCTGAATCTGGATCGCGGCGTGGCCGAATCCCTGTTCGAAGGCTGTGACGGGGAGCGCATGGTGATGCGGCGCGAGCTGGAGAAGTTCGCGCTCTACAAGAATGCCGAGCCGGGGGCGGTGCAGCGGCTGACCATGGAGGATCTGGCGGCGCTGGGCGTGGTGTCTGGCGAGGCTGAACTGTTCGCGCCCATCGCGGCGGTGACCACCGGCGATGTTGCGGAGGCCAGCGAGTTGATGGGCCGGCTGCCGGACGGCACCGCCATCCCGCTGCTGCGCGCGTTGGAACGGCGGCTGGCGCTGCTGGCGGCGCTGCGCGAGGAGGTGGACGCCGGCAAATCACCCGCAGCGGCGGTAGAATCTGTCGGTCGGGCCATCTTCTTCAAGGAAAAGCCGATTATTACCAAGGCGTTGACGCTATGGAACCAGAAGGCGCTGAGCAGCGCCCTGGCCGATGTGCTGGCAGCGGAGCAAGCGGTGAAGGCCAGCGGCGGGCTGGCGGATCTGGGCGTGCATCAGCTGCTGCTGGGCCTGACGCGGCGGGCAGCAACTGCGGCAGAGCGCCGGGGTTAGATGGTCGCGCCGAGCCGGGCGCAGAGCAGATCAAGCTGATCAAGATCGGCAAAGCGGATGGTCAGGCTGCCGCTGTTCGCGCCCACGCCGATGCTCAGCGCCACGGGCATGCCAAGCGCTTCGGCCAGCTGCTCTTCCAGCGCCTCGCTGTTCGGATCATTGTGCCCGCTGCCGGGCGGCGGCGCGGTGGGTTTCCCGGGCGGTCTGGCGCGGCCGCCGGCCATCAGCTGTTCCAGCGCGCGCACCGACAGGCCGGCAGAGACGGCGCGTTCGGCCAGCGCTTCGGCATCGGCCGCGCCAACCAGCGCACGGGCGTGGCCCATCGATAGCTGCCCGCTCTCCACCATCGTTTGCACCTTGGCAGGAAGATCCAGCAACCGCAGCAGGTTGGCGACATGGCTGCGTGATTTGCCAACAATATCGGCCAACACGGCCTGGGTGTGGCCAAACTCGCTGATCAGGCGCTGATAGCCGCGGGCCTCTTCGATGGCGTTCAGATCGGCGCGTTGGACATTCTCGATCAGCGCGATCTCGGCCACCTGCCGGTCATCCAGCGGCCGCACCACAACCGGGATTTCATGAAGCGCCGCTGCCTGCGCCGCGCGCCAGCGCCGTTCGCCGGCGATGATCTGATGCCGATCACCGTGAGGGCGAACCAGGATCGGTTGCAGAACGCCATGGGCGCGCACCGATGCCGTGAGTTCGGCCATGGCCACATCATCGAAATGCCGGCGGGGCTGATTGGGGTTGGGCGTGATGTCGGCAACTGGCAGCCGCAGCACGCCCGGCGCGGTGGGCGGCGGCGGGGCAGCGATATCATCGAGCAGGGCGGAAAGACCGCGACCTAGACCGGATTTGCGTTTGCTGTCAGTCATAATTCCCCATCATGCAGCCAGCTCGGGCTGGGTGCGGGCCAGAAGCTCGCGGGCCAGTTCCATATAGGCTTCGGATCCGGCGCAGCGGCTGTCATAAATCAGGGCGGGCACACCGTGGCTGGGAGCCTCTGACAGGCGGACGTTGCGCGGAACCTGTGTTTTCAGGACCTTGGCACCCATCACGGCTCTCACATCGGCGCACACCTGATCGGACAGGCGGTTGCGCCGATCAACCATGGTCAGCACGATGCCAAGCAGTTCCAGGCGGCGATTGAGGCCGGATTTCACCCGATCGATGGTGCCCAGCAGCTGCGACAGGCCTTCGAGAGCGAAAAATTCGCTCTGCAGCGGCACCAGCACATTGTCGGCCGCCACCAGCGCATTGACGGTGACAAGGCCAAGCGATGGCGGGCAATCGATCAGCACATATTCATAGTCCGGCAGAACAGCCAGCGCATCGGCCAACCGGTTGGTGCGGCGATCCGCATCAACCAGTTCCACCTCCGCTGCGGCAAGGGAAGCGGTGGCGGGGAGCAGGGAAAGGCCGGGAATGGTGGTTTCCCGCACCGCAGCGGTGGCCGGGGCAGACCCGATAAGCACTTCATAAAGCGAGGGCTCGCGGCCCTTGCGGTCAAGGCCGAGGCCGGTAGAGGCATTGCCCTGCGGATCGGAATCGACGACCAGCACCTGCTTGCCGATGGCCGCCAGCGCGGTGGCGAGATTTACCGCCGTGGTCGTCTTGCCGACGCCGCCTTTCTGATTGGCAATGGCGATGATCATCGGCGTTTGGCCTCTAGGCGATTGACGGACGTGACGCGCTTCACGGAGGTGGCAACCACGATACGTGCAGCAGAATCGGTGCGGCTGGGAATCAGCTCGTGATCAAAGTGGAAGCGGTTGGCGGCGCTTGCAAGCTCTTCTTGGGCGCGGGCGCCTTTTGGCAGCAGCCAGCGGGTGTGCGGGCCGGCAAAGCGCAGGCCCCAGTCAAACAGCGTCTCCAGCGAGGCTGCCGCGCGGGCGGTGATCACGTCGAAACGTGACGGTGCCACCGCTTCGATCCGCTGGTTGGTGACCGTAACGTGGCCATCGGTGCCCGTCTGCTGGGCTACGGTGGCCAGAAAGCGGCACTTCTTGCTGATGGATTCGACCAGGGTGATGTTGGATGTGGGATCGAGGATGGCGATGACCAGGCCGGGGAAGCCACCGCCGGCGCCGATATCCAGCCAGCGCTTGCCGGTGCCGGCGATCGGCAACAGCTGCGCCGAGTCGCGGAAATGGCGTTCCCAGATGTGGGGCAGGGTGGAGGGGCCGACGAGGTTCATCATGCCCTGCCACTCGGTCAGCAGTTCGGCATAGCGATCAAGCCGCACCAATGTTTCACGTGAAACATCGAACTCGGCAGCGAAGGCGGCGCGTTGCTGCTCGGGGGTCATTCAGGCCGCCCGGCGCGTGGCGAAGGGCAGCAGTGCTACCAGCGCCGCCGGCGTGATGCCGGGGATGCGGCTGGCCATGCCAATGGTGGCAGGCCGCGCGGCCGAAAGGCGTTCCACCATCTCGCTGCTGAGCCCGGGTACGGTGACAAAATCCAGCTCTGAGGGAATGACCAGCGCTTCGTCCCGGCGCAGGGCCGTCACGTCGGCATTCTGGCGGGCGACGTAGGACGCATAATTCGCATCCACCGATAGACTGCCGAGCAGGTTGTCCTGGATGGCAGCCAGTTCCGGCCACAAGCGGCGCGCCACGTCGTGCGTCACGGCGGGAAAGCGCAGCCATTCGAACAGGCTGCGCACCTGCCCGTCCTGACGTACGGGAACGCCGTGCGCGGCCAGTTGGTGGGGGCTGGCGAACAGGCTGTTCAGCAATGCGCGCGCTGCGTCTCGGTCTGCCTGCTCCGCCGCGTACGCATCTGCTTGCGCCGCCGGCACCAGCCCCAGTGTGATGCCGATGGGGGTCAGGCGCTGATCGGCATTGTCGGCCCGCAGACGCAGGCGATACTCGGCGCGGCTGGTGAACATCCGATAGGGTTCAGCGACGCCGTGGGTGACCAGATCATCGATCATCACGCCGATATAGGCCTGCGTGCGGTCAAGCTGCAGCGGTGCAAGGCCGAGTGCGGCCGCCGCAGCGTTGGCACCCGCCACCAGGCCCTGGGCGGCAGCTTCCTCATAGCCGGTGGTGCCGTTGATCTGTCCGGCCAGATAAAGGCCATCCACGTCCTTGGCAGCCAGTTCGGCGGTCAGCGCGCGCGGATCGACATGATCATACTCGATGGCATAGCCGGCGCGCAGGATGCTGGCCCGCTCCAGCCCCTTGATGGTGGCGATGAAGCGCAACTGCACCGACAGCGGCAGCGAGGTGGAAAGGCCGTTGGGATAGATGGTGATGTCACCATATCCCTCTGGTTCCAGAAAGATCTGATGGCCGTCCCGATCGCCAAAGCGCACCACCTTGTCTTCGATGGACGGGCAATAGCGGGGGCCGACCGAATTGATATGGCCGCCATAAAGCGCCGATTCCCCAAGGTGATCGCGGATGATGCGATGGGTTTTGGCATTGGTGCGGGTAATGGCACAGGGCAGCGGCGGCCGCATAATGGCGGTGCCGAAGCGGCTGAAGCGGGGATCATCGCCATCGCCGTGCTGCCATTCCAGTATGGACCAATCGATGCTGCGGCCATCCAGCCGGGCCGGCGTGCCGGTTTTCAGACGGCTGACCGGCAGACCCATTGCGCGCAGCGCCGCGCCAAGATCGGAGGCCTGCGCGCCGACCCGGCCACCGGCTTCGCGCCGATCGCCGATGTGCATCATGCCGCCCAGGAAGGTGCCGGTGGTGAGCACGACAGACGGTGCCGCCAGGTGGCCGACGCTGGTGTCAACGCCAGCGATGCGACCCTGTTGTAGGGCCAGACCTTCGACCGCGGCGGTGATGATGGAAAGACCGGGCAGCTCTGCCAGGGTCGCTGCCATGGCGGCGCGATAGAGGGCGCGATCGACCTGAGCGCGTGGGCCATGAACGGCAGGGCCCTTTGACCGGTTCAGCAGGCGGGATTGCAGTCGCGCGGCGTCGGTAACGCGGCCCATGATGCCGCCCAGCGCATCAATTTCAGTGACCAGATGGCCCTTGCCGATGCCGCCGACCGCCGGGTTGCAGCTCAATGTGCCGGGATCGTCGGCGCGCAGCGTCACCAGCGCCACGCGCGCGCCGCGCCGGGCGGCTGCTGCCGCAGCTTCGCAGCCGGCATGACCGGCGCCGACAACGATGACATCGAAACTCTGCATCACCGTCGCTGTAGCGATTCCGTGGCGATGTTTCACGTGAAACATCGCCAGCGCGCTATTTTCCGATGCAGAAGCGGCTGAAGATCCGATCGAGCACATCATCCACGCCCACCCGGCCAGCGATGCGGCCAAGTGCCTGCGCCGCCACCCTCAGCCATTCGGCGCGCAGCACTGGCTCTGACGCAGCGGCGGCCTGACGAAGAGCGTCCTCAGCATCGGCAAAAGCGGCGCGGTGGCGGGCGTGGGCCAGAAGCGCCGGCTCGCCGGGGCGGACGGCGCGGGCGGCCCAATCGGTGAGCCACGCGCGCAGATCGGCCATGCCGTCACCGGTCTGGACGGAGATGGCCAGTGCGCCGGCCGGAAGCGAGGCTGGCGGCCCAAGATCGATCTTGTTCACGATCAGCTGGGCGTTCGGCATTTCGGTAGGGGCGGCATCGGGCGTCGTCACGTGCAGGATCAGATCGGCGGCTGCTGCGCGTTCGCGGGCGCGGGCAATGCCAATGGCCTCCACCGGATCCTGCGTATCGCGGAGACCGGCGGTGTCGATCAGGATTGCCGCCACGCCCGCCAGATCGAGCGGCACTTCCAGCGCATCGCGCGTGGTGCCGGCGATGGCGGTGACGATGGCAACATCGCGCTGGGCCAGCGCATTGACCAGGCTGGACTTGCCGACATTGGGCGCGCCGGTGACGGCGAAGATCAGGCCATCGCGGATGCGGGCGGCGCGGGCGGCATCGGCCAGGATCGCACCCAGTTGATCGGCCATGGCCATCAATCGTTCGCGCGCGGCTTCGTCGATACGGGCGGCGACATCGGCTTCATCCTCGGCAAAATCCAGCCCGGCTTCGGCTTCGGACAGAACGTCGAGGCAGCGACTGCGCCAGTCTTCGGCCAGCCGGGTGAGCGTGCCGCCGGCCAGCGCGAGGGCCTGATCGCGCTGCGCCGTGGTTTCGGCGGCCACCAGATCGGCAAGGCCTTCCACTTGCGCCAGATCCATGCGGCCATTTCGGAAGGCACGGCGGGTGAATTCGCCCGGTTCGGCCAGGCGAATGCCCGCTTGAGCGGTCAGGGCCGTGAGCACGCCGGCAATCACGGCCGGCCCGCCATGGAGATGCAGTTCGGCCAGATCTTCACCGCTGGCGCTGTTCGGCCCGGGGAAAATGGCAACGAGGGCCGAATCGAGCAGCGCGCCGCCGGATGGATCGGTGAGGGTGCGCAGCGACAGGCGGCGCGGCGGCGGCAACGGGCCGGCCAGCGCCTGTACGGCGGCAAAGGCCTGCGGTCCGGAAATGCGAATGACAGCGATGGCAGCCGGGGGCCGGCCACTGGCCAGCGCCGCAATCGTATCGGCGGCCATCTGCTTCAGGATTTGGCGGCGGTGCCGGACTTGCCAGCCCCTGTCATCCCGGCCAGAAACAGCTTCTGCCATTGTTCAAAGCCGCCAGCGATGCCGGGTGCCCAGGTGCGCATCAGCTTTTCCCAATCGGCGGGGGTGATGCCTTCGGTCATCGCCGCCTTCATGCGATCCATATAGACATCGTGCAGCGGCGCCAGATCGGGCAGGCCGAAGAAGGCGCGGGCCTCTTCGGGAGTGCAGTCGATATCGAAACTGATCTTCATGCGCGTTGCCTCTGTGGCCGGAATTGATAGTGTAGCGGGCGCGCAGCCTGTGCGGCAAGGCCTCTGCGATTCGCGCAGCAATGTTCAAGATATCATATACTTACCGCGCAGCATTTTTGGGGGA
>DAITMD010000042.1:0-11794 GCA_036835345.1 Sandarakinorhabdus sp.
TCGCTGTCCCCGGCAATCGCGCCCAGTTCATCCGCCACCATCGCCGCATCAACGGTCACCGTCTCGCCGCTGCGGTCGCTGGCATCGAAACTGATGGCTTCCAGCAGCTTTTCCAGCACCGTGTGAAGGCGGCGGGCACCGATATTCTCCACCGTCTCGTTCACCTGGCTTGCGGTCCGGGCGATGGCGTCGATGCCGTCCGGCGTGATCGTCAGCGTCACGCCTTCGGTTGCCAGCAGCGCGCCATATTGGCGGATCAGGCTGGCATCGGTGTCGGACAGGATGCGGCGGAAATCATCCTCGGTCAGGCCCTTCAGTTCGACGCGGATCGGCAGCCGGCCCTGCAGTTCGGGCAGCAGATCGGACGGTTTCGCCACATGGAAGGCGCCAGATGCAATGAACAGCACATGGTCGGTCTTGACCGGGCCATATTTGGTGGCGACCGTGGTGCCTTCGATCAGCGGCAGCAAATCGCGCTGCACGCCTTCGCGGCTCACGCTGCCGCCGCGCACGTCGGAAACGGCGATCTTGTCCACCTCGTCCAGGAACACGATGCCGTTCGCTTCGGCACTGCGCACCGCCTCGCGCTGGATATCCTCGTCGTCCAGTCGCTTGTCGGATTCTTCGGCCAGCAGCGTTTCCCAGGCGGCGTCCACCTTCATCTTGCGGCGCTTCGTGCGCCCGCCCATCGCCTTGGCCATCATGTCGGACAGGTTGATCATGCCCACCTGCCCCGGCTGCATGCCGGGCAGATCGAAGCTGGGCGGGCTTTCCGCCACCTCGATCTCCACCTCGCGGCCCTTCAGATCGCCGGCTTCGAAGCGCTGACGAAAGGCCAGCCGGGTCGCCTCGCTGGCATCCTTGCCCACCAGCGCATCGAGCAGCCGGGCGAGCGCCGATTCCTCCGCCTTGTCCTTCACCGCGCTGCGCCGTTCCTCGCGCACCAGCCGGATCGATTCCTCCACCAGATCGCGAATGATCGAATCCACATCGCGGCCAACATAGCCAACTTCGGTGAACTTGGTGGCTTCCACCTTGATGAAGGGGGCACCCGCCAGCCGCGCCAGCCGGCGGCTGATCTCGGTCTTGCCGCAGCCGGTGGGGCCGATCATCAGTATGTTTTTCGGCACCACTTCGTCGCGCAGATCATCCGGCAACTGCTGCCGCCGCCAGCGATTGCGCAGGGCCACGGCCACGGCGCGCTTGGCATCGTCCTGCCCGATGATGTGGCGATCCAGCGCGGCAACGATTTCACGGGGGGTGAGGGCGTTGGAGTCGGTTGGGCTCACAGGTCGATCGCTTCCAAGGTCAGCTCCTCGTTGGTGTAAACACACAGATCGGCCGCAATCTTCATGGCCTTGCGCGAAATCGTCTCTGCGCCGTGATCGCTGTCGGCCAACGCGCGGGCAGCGGCGAGCGCGAAGTTGCCGCCCGAACCGATGGCGGCAATCCCGCCCACCGGCTCCAGCACATCGCCATTGCCGGTGATCACCAGCGTCACCGTCTTGTCGGCCACGATCATCATGGCCTCCAGCCGGCGCAGGTAGCGATCGGTGCGCCAGTCCTTGGCCAGCTCCACCGCGGCGCGCATCAACTGGCCGGGGTGGCGTTCCAGCTTGGCCTCCAGCCGTTCGAACAGGGTGAAGGCGTCGGCCGTGGCACCGGCAAAGCCGCCGATCACCTCGCCCTTTGCGCCCAGCCGGCGCACCTTTCTGGCATTGGGCTTCATCACCGTCTGCCCCATCGTCACCTGGCCATCGCCGGCGACAACGACCTGGCCGTCCTTCCGAACGGAGACGATGGTGGTGCCGTGGAATTGGGGAAGTTCGCTCATGTTCAGTCCTGCCTGTGCTGTTCCTATGTAGGCCGGAAGGGCGCGGCGAAAAGGCCCTGTTGCTTGCCCAGCTTGTCGCAATGCTCTAGGCGCTCCGCCGGAGGAGCAAGAGCCATGTCCGCTCGCATCGCCAGCATCAGCCGCACCACCAAGGAAACCCGGGTCGAGGTGCAGGTGAATATTGATGGCACCGGCACTTACGAAGTGTCCACCGGCATCGGCTTTCTGGACCATATGCTGGAGCAATTGTCCCGCCACAGCCTGATCGATCTGACCATCAAGACTGTGGGCGATCTGCACATCGACGGCCACCACACTACCGAAGATACCGGCATCGCGCTGGGTGAAGCAGTGGCCAAGGCGCTGGGCGACCGGCGCGGCATCACCCGTTATGGCGATGCGCTGATCCCGATGGACGAAACGCTTACCCGCGTGGCGCTGGACATCAGCGGCCGCCCCTATCTGGTGTGGCGCACGGCGTTCAGCCAGCCGAAACTGGGAACGCTGGACACCGAGATGTTCAAGGAGTTTTTTGCAGCCTTTGCCGGCAGCGCGGGCATCACGCTGCACATCGAAACGCTCTATGGCGTCAACAATCACCACATCGCCGAAAGCTGCTTCAAGGGGCTGGCGCGGGCGCTGCGGGCGGCGGTGGCGATTGATCCGCGCAAGGCCGATGCGATTCCCAGCACCAAGGGAACGCTGGGCGGTGCCTGACACTGTAGCGCTGGTTGATTACGGCGCTGGCAATCTACGGTCCGCGGCGCGGGCGCTGGAGAAGGCCGGCGCGCAGGTGGTGGTGACGGATGATCCGGGCGTCATCGCATCGGCCGCACGTATCGTGCTGCCCGGCGTGGGCGCGTTCGCGCAGTGCATCGGGCAATTGCGCGCGCATTCGGGCATCGAGGCGGCGCTGAACGAGGCCGTAAATGGCCGCGGCGTGCCATTTCTGGGCATTTGCGTGGGCATGCAGCTGCTGGCCGGCGAAGGCCATGAACACGGCGTGCATAAGGGCCTGGGCTGGCTGCCCGGTGTCGTCCGGCGGCTGGTGCCCGCGGACCCGGCGATGAAAATCCCCCATATGGGCTGGAACCGGGTCGAGGCGGTGAACGGCGCTGATCTGCCATCGGGCGATGCCTATTTCGTGCACTCTTACGCCTTCACGCCGAATGATCCTGCCGATGTGCAGGCGGTTTCCGATCATGGCGGGCGTTTTGCCGCGATCGTGAAGCGCGGGCACATCACCGGCGTGCAGTTCCACCCGGAAAAAAGCCAAGCCTATGGGCTGGCGTTCCTGAACAACTGGCTGAAATCATGATCATCTTTCCTGCCATCGATCTGAAGGGCGGCCAATGCGTGCGGCTGGCGGAAGGCGACATGAACCGCGCCACCGTCTATGCCGATGATCCCGCGGCCCAGGCGGCGCTGTTCCGCGCGGCGGGGGCAACGCATCTGCACGTGGTCGATCTGGACGGCGCGTTTGCCGGGGACAGCCGCAATGCCGACGGCGTGAAGGCGGCGCTGTCCGGCTTTGGTGGCGGCAGGGTGCAGGTGGGTGGCGGCATCCGGAACGCGGCGCATGTCGAAGGATGGCTCGCAGCCGGCGTGTGGCGTGTGGTTATGGGCACCGCCGCACTTGAAAACCCCGATCTGGTGCGCGGTCTGGCTGCCGATCATCCGGGCCGCATTGTCGTTGCCGTCGATGCCCGCGATGGCATGGTGGCCACGCGCGGCTGGGCCGATGTGTCCACCCTGCCGGTGGCCGATCTGGCGCGGCAGTTCGAGGATGCCGGGGTGGCGGCGGTGCTGTTCACCGATGTCGGCCGCGACGGGATGCTGAAGGGCGTCAATGTGGAGGCCACCACCGCGCTTGCGGCGCAGACCAGCCTGCCGGTGATCGCCAGCGGCGGCGTGGCGTCCATCGCCGATATTCACGCGCTGCTGGGTGATCCGGGCATCGAGGGTGTCATCACCGGCCGCGCGCTCTATGATGGCCGGCTCGATCTGGCCGAGGCCATCAGGATTGCGGCATGACGCTGGCGGTGCGCATCATCCCCTGCCTTGATGTGGCGGGTGGCCGCGTGGTGAAGGGCGTGAATTTCGTCGAACTCAAGGATGCCGGCGATCCGGTGCAGGCCGCCGCCGCCTATGATGCGGCCGGCGCGGACGAGCTGTGCTTTCTGGACATCACGGCCACTCACGAAAATCGCGGCACCTTGATCGATATTGTGGGGCGCACGGCCGACAAATGTTTCATGCCGCTAACCGTGGGCGGCGGCGTGCGCAGCGTGGATGATGCCCGCGCGCTGCTGCTGGCCGGGGCCGACAAGGTGGCGGTGAACAGCGCCGCCGTGGCCCGCCCGGCACTGATCGGCGAACTGGCGATGCGCTTTGGCGAACAATGCGTGGTGGTGGCGGTGGACGCCAAGCAGGTCAGCGCCGGCAGGTGGGAGATTTTCACCCACGGCGGCCGCAAGGCGACCGGCATCGATGCGGTGCAATATGCCATCGCAGCGGCGCGGCTGGGCGCGGGCGAAATCCTGCTCACCTCCATGGACCGCGATGGCACCAGGGCGGGCTATGATCTGGCGCTCACCCGCGCCATTGCGGATGCGGTGCCGGTGCCGGTGGTGGCATCGGGCGGGGTGGGCAGCGTGGCCGATCTTGTCAGCGGCGTTGTGCAAGGCCATGCTTCAGCGGTGCTGGCCGCGTCCATCTTCCATTTCGGTGAGGTCACCGTGGCGCAGGCGCGCGCGGCCATGGCCGCTGCCGGGCTGCCGGTGCGCCGGCCATTTGCAGGGGCCGCTTGATGGACCGGTTCGATCAGCTGCTGGCCACCATCGTCCAGCGCCGCAGCGGCGATCCGGCGGCATCCTATGTGGCCAGGCTCACCGCCAAGGGCCGCGCCAAGCTGGCCCAGAAGCTGGGCGAGGAGGCGGTGGAGGTGGTGATCGCCGCCATGGCCGACAATCGCAGCGAAATCGTCTCGGAAAGTGCCGATCTGGTCTTTCACCTCGCCATGGTGCTGGCCGATGCCGGACTGACATTTGATGATGTGCGCGCCGAACTGGCCCGGCGTGACGGTGTGTCCGGCATCGACGAAAAGCTCAGGCGAGGCGACTGAACGGCTTTGATCGGCGCGCGGTGGCCTGCGCGGCCTTTGCGTCACCCTTGGCCAGCGCAGCCGCCAGTTCGATGCCCTGCCGCTTCAGCAGCGCTTCAAAGCCATCGCTGGCCGGCAGCGCTTCGATGCCCTTCAGCACGGCGGCAGCGCGCGGCGCGTTGGCGGCATCCAGATCCAGCAGCGTGATCGCATAGAAGGTGCGGGTGGACGGCAGCGCCGGTGCCAGTTTCAGCGCCTGAGCATAGCAGCGCTCCATTTCGGATTTCTTCGCGCCCAGCACGGTGCCGGCAACGAAATTGCCCACCGTGGCCACCGCGCCGCCGTGCCAGCCGCCCAGCGCGCTCCACACCAGGCTGTTGTTCGGGTGCGCCGCGGCAATGGCCTCGAAGCGGCGTCGCACATCCTTGGCCAGCCCGACACCGCGCGTCAGCTGTGCACGGTAGGCGATGGCCACCGCCTTTTGCAGCTGCGCCTCCACATTGCCCGGTTCGCGGGCCAGCGCCGTATCGAAATCCTGCTCTGCCGCCGCCACCAGCGCCAGCGCGCGATCCTTGTCGCTGGTCTGGTATCCGGCGATGGAGAGGGTGGCCCGCCCGGCCAGCACCAGGCCGTCCGCCGTCGCTTCGGCCCGCCCATCGCGCGCTGCCGCCGCCCAGTTGCCGGCGCGGAATTCGTCAACAGCGGCGGCGCTGGCCGGGCTGGCAAATACAAGGAGCAGGGCAGCAAGGCGCATCTGGCGATTCCGGCTTTGAAAGGCCGAACTTGTCGGCGATACTCATGGCTTCATGCCACAGTGGCAGCCAAATCCAACCTCAGCAGGTGACGCAGATGGGCGATTTTTCCGGCAAATCGGTGATGGTGCTGGGCGGCAGCCGCGGCATCGGGGCAGCGATCGTGCGCCATTTCGCAGGCGCAGGGGCGAAGGTGGTGTTCAGCTATTCCGGCTCCCCGGATGCAGCGGCGGCGGTTGCGGCCGAGACGGGCGCCAGCGCGGTGAAGGCCGACAGCGCCAACCGCGATGAACTGATTGCGGCGGTTGCGGCGGCCGGTGCGCTCGACATCATGGTGATCAACGCCGGCGTGGCGATCATGGGGGATCCGCTGGCGATTGATCCGGGTGCGGTGGACCGGCTGATCGATATCAATGTGCGCGCGCCCTATTTTGCCGGGGTGGAGGCCGGCCGCCAAATGCCCGACAACGGCCGCATCATCATCATCGGCTCGGTGAATGGTGACCGCGTGCCAGGGCCGGGCTTCACCGCCTATGCCATGTCAAAATCCGCTGTTCAGGGCATCGGGCGCGGTCTGGCGCGCGATTTCGGCCCGCGCGGCATAACGGTAAATGTGGTGCAGCCCGGCCCGGTGGATACCGACATGAACCCGGCAAACGGCCCGCTGGCCCCGATGATGCAATCCGCGATGGCCATCAAGCGTCACGCCCATGTCGATGAAGTGGCGGCGCTGGTGCTGTTCCTCGCCAGCCCGGCGGCAGCGATGATCACCGGGACAACGCAGACGCTTGACGGGGGCCTGGGGGTTTAGGCTGAAGGCAGGCTCGCCAGCCAGCGGGTGGCGGCGGCGAGCGCATCGCGGCCGGCCTTCGTGTCCAGATCAAACTGATATTCATGGCCAAGCGGCGGCTGATGATCGGCCGCGAAGAACAGGCCGGTGACCGGGCGTCCCTTCGCGGTGAGCGCTTCGGCCAGCGCCGCCGACTGCGGGCCCAGTGGATCGGCGTTGCCGGCACTGATGAAGGCGGGCGGGAAGGCCGCGAGATGGGGGATGACCGACATGGACGCCAGCGCCGCCATACCGGCCGGGCCGCGCTTGCCGCCATAGGCCCAGGCGGCGGAATTGACGAACCAGCCCAGCACCCCGCCGCCCCGGCCCATCTGCGAGACATCAAAGACACCGCAGAACAGCAGCGCGCCGGCCAGCCGGTCTGCGGCCAGACCCGGCGTGATGCCGATCTGGCTTGCATAGGCCGGGTTGCTGATCATCGCGGCGGTCTGTGCGGCGATCTGGGCGCCGGCACTGTCTCCGGCCAGCACGAAGCGCGGATTGCCAAGGCCCAGCCGGCCGGCGTTGGCAGCCAGATGGGCGAGCAGCTTGTTGGCCTGGCGGATCGGGGTGGGATAGGCGGCTTCGGGCGCAATCGTGTAATCGACATTCACCACAGTGAAGCCCTGCCCGGCCAGGATTTTCAGATAGTTGGTCAGGTCTGAGCGGCGGCCCGACACGAAGCCGCCGCCGTGGAACCACACGATGACAGGGCCGCCGGCGTCCGGCCCGCGATGGATGTCGAAACGGGCATCGGGATCAGTATCGTCATAGCTAAGGTTGGCGCTGCTGCTGACGGTGGTGGGCAGCTTGCCGGCCAGCTTGTCCGAGGCGGCCTTGGCACCGGCATCGAAGATGCTGCGGATGACCAGCACGCCCGGCCACGGCGTGACCCAGACCGCAACGGCGATGGTGACGCCGGCAATCAGGGCAAGGCCGATAAGCAGCCGTTTCATGGGTTGCGGCGAAACTCGTAGATGCCGCCATCGGCCAGCAGCGCCAGAAACAGGCGGTCCCCCCGTATCGTGTAGGAGCGCAAATTGGCCAGATCGCGGGCAATCTGGGTGTCCATGGCGCCGGGGCCGCACATGGCGCGGGTCATGGCGCCGGCTTTGATTTCCAGCATCCCGCCAGTCTCGGATTGGGAGGTGACGGCATAGCTGCCGTTGGCGCGGTTGCAATCGAGCTGCAGGGCAAGGCTGCCATCGGCGGCGAAGCTGATCGTGTAGCGTTCGATGCCCGGCGGCACCTTGCGGCCGATGGCGTCGTCTGACGACTGGAAGGCCACCAGGGTCCAGCTGGTGCCGGTGATCGCCGGAACCGGCGGCTGGATCTGCGGCTGGCGCATGGCCCATTGCTCCTCGCGGCATGAACGCGTGGTGCCATCGGCGCGCGTCCACGTCAGCTCAGGCCCCTTGCCGCGGATCGACTGGCCCTCGCCGGCATAGGCAAAGCCGGATGCGGCGCGCTGCTCGGTGAGGCGGGCGCTGCCGCTTTCGGTGGTGAGGATGGCGGTGTCGCCGCGGGTTTCCAGCGTGAAGCTCTGGCTGTGCGTGCAGATGAAGCGCTCTGCTTGCCGGGCGCCGGCGTCCGGTCGCGCGTTTGGAGCGCAGGCGGCCAGCAGAACAAGCGGAACCATGATCTGGAAGGCGCTGCGCATCACCCCATCCCCCTCTGATCAGCACGCTGAGGCTATCAGAAGCCGGCCCGACCGCAAAGCAGCGCTGGCCCTGCCCGGCGCGTCAGGCCAGCGCTTCGGCAATCAGCGCGCGGGTCTGGGCCAGGCCATAGAGGGCGATGAAGCCGCCCATGCGCGGGCCGTTCTGGCTGCCGATGAGGATCTCATAGAGCGCCCTGAACCAGTCACGCAGGTTTTCGTAGCCGGCGGCCTTGCCGGCTTCGTAGACTTCGAACTGATAGGCTTCGGCGTCGGCCTTGTCGCCAAGTGCGGCGAGGCGGGCATCAAGGTCGCGCAGGGCGGCGGCCTCCGCTGCCGTCGGCGCGCGTCGTTTCAGGCCCGGCACGACGAAATCGCGCGCATAGGCGGCGGCGTGGTGGACGAGGCGATCCAGCATGGGATGCGTTTCCGGCGAGGTGCCCGGCGCATATTTCTGCACAAAGCCCCACAGCCGCGCCGGATCATCGGTGGCAGCGACTGAGGCGAGGTTGAGCAGCAGCGAGAAGCCGACCGGCAGGGCAGGTGCGGGCGGCGCACCTTCGTGGATATGGTGCGCCGGGTTGCCAAGCTGCTGTTCCAGCGGCTGATCGGGATAGCGGACGAGGAAATCGGCATAATCCTCGATGGCGCGCGGGATCACGTCATAATGCAGGCGCTTGGCCTTGCGCGGGCTCTGGAACATGTAGAGCGCCAGGCTTTCGGGCGGGCCGTAATCCAGCCATTGCTCGATGGTCAGGCCATTGCCCTTGGACTTGGAGATTTTCTGCCCCTCGGCATCGAGGAACAGTTCATAATTGAACCCGGCCGGCGGGTTGCCGCCCAGCGCGCGCACGATCTTGCTGGAAAGCGTAACGCTGTCGATCAGATCCTTGCCGGCCATTTCATAATCGACACCCAGCGCCAGCCAGCGCATCGCCCAATCGACCTTCCACTGCAGCTTGCAGTGGCCGCCGGTGACCGGGACGGTGACGGTGTCATTGGTGCCGGGGCGCACATAGCTGACCGTGCCGGCCGCGATGTCGCGCGCCGCGATCGGCACCTGCAGCACATGGCCGGAAACGGGATCGATGGGCAGGAACGGCGAATAGGTGGCGCGGCGTTCCGGGCCAAGCGTGGGCAGGATGATGCCCATCACATCGTCATAATGCGCCAAAATCTTCAGCAGCGTCTGGTCGAACATCCCGCTGGCGTAACATTCGGTCGAGCTCATGAAGCTGTAGTCAAAACCGAACCCGTCCAGAAACGCGCGCAGCCGGGCATTGTTGTGTGCGCCGAAGCTGTCGTGGGTGCCGAACGGATCGGGCACCTTTGTAAGCGGCTTGTTCAGGGCGGCGCGCAGCAGATCGGGATTGGGGATGCCATCGGGCACCTTGCGCAGACCGTCCATATCGTCGGAAAAGGCGATCAGCTTCGTGGGCACGCCCGGCGCCATGGCTTCAAAGGCGCGGCGCACCATGGTGGTGCGCACCACTTCGCCAAAGGTGCCGATGTGCGGCAGGCCCGACGGGCCATAGCCGGTTTCGAAGATGATGGTGTGCCCGGCCGGCACGCCATCTGGATAGCGCGCCAGCAGTTTGCGCGCTTCCTCATAGGGCCAGGCCTTGTTCTCCAGCGCGGCGGCCTGCATGGTTTCGTCAGCTATGCTCATCGTTCGGTCTTGCGGCTTCCTGTCTGGTGCTCCTGTGGCGGGTGAGGCCGATGGTTGCAACTGAATCCGCTGACATATTGGCCATTCCGGCGCTGGTGGCCAGCCACGCCGGCGTGTGGATTGCCGCGCCCGATGGCCTTGTGCAGGGCTTGTCGCGCGGGGCCGCCATCGCCCGCGCCGGCGACACGCCGCACCTGCTGCTGAACGCGCCCGTCACCGCCAGCCGGCTGGGGCTGGGGGAGCTTTCGGGGCTGGATCTGCTGGAATTGTTCGCCTTCCTGCACCCGGCGCGCTTTGCGGTGCCCACCATGCGCGGCCTGGCCGAGGCTCTGGAACTTGCTGCGCCCGGCGGGGACAGTGATGCCGGCTTTCTGCAGCGGGCGGCAGCAGCGCTGCTCAGCGTGCCGCAGCAGCCGGGCTGGGCCGAAAGGAACGGCGCGTGGACGATCCTGCAAAGCCTGACCCGCCAGCGCTGGGCGTGGGCACCGCATCTGGTGCGCTTGATCGCCAAACCGGAAACGCCGGAGCGCCACGTGTTCCAGGCGCTGCCGCAGTGGGAAGAGGCGGCGCCCCGCCCGGCCCCGCGGGTGGTGCAGCTGAGCCCCGATGCGGTGGGCGAACGGCTGGCGCGGCTGGTGGGGGTGGGTGCGGAGCAGCGCGACGGGCAGCGCGCCTATGCCGCGGCCGTGGCGCAGGCCTTTGCGCCGCGCGCCGCGCCGGGCAGCCCCACCATGGTGCTGGCCGAAGCCGGCACCGGCATTGGCAAGACATTGGGATATCTCGCGCCGGCCAGCCTGTGGGCCGAGCAAGCCGATGGCGCAGTGTGGGTGGCCACCTTCACCAAGGCGCTGCAACGGCAGCTGGATGCCGAAACGCAGCGCATCTGGCCCGACGCGGCCGAGCGCAAGGCCCGCGTGGTGGTGCGCAAGGGGCGGGAGAATTATCTGTGCCTGCTGAACCTTGAAGACGCGGTGCAGGGCGGCTTTGGCGGGCGGGCGGCGGTGTTTGCCCGGCTGGCGGAGCGCTGGGCGGCCTATTCGAAGGATGGCGACATGGTGGGCGGCGATCTGCCCGGCTGGCTGCCGCCGCTGTTCGGCCGCACCAGCTTTGCCGGCCTGACCGACCGGCGCGGCGAGTGCATCTATGCCGCCTGCCCGCATTACCGCAGCTGCTTCATCGAACGCGCCGCGCGGGCCAGCGCGCAGGCCGATCTGGTGATCGCCAATCACGCGCTGGTGATGATCAATGCGGCGCGCGGCCGGGCGGAAGGTGCTGGCCTGGGCCGGATTGTGTTCGATGAAGGCCACCACCTGTTCGATGCCGCCGATGCGACCTTTGCCGTGGCGCTGACCGGGCGCGAAGCGGTGGAATTGAAGAACTGGCTGCTGGGGCCGGAGCGCGCGGCCGGGCGGGGACGCAGGCGCGGGCTGGCGGCGCGGCTGGCCGATGCCATCAGTTACGATGATGAAGCCGCCCGCGCAGTGGAGCGCATCGCCCATGCCGCGCGCGCCCTGCCAAGCGAGGCGTGGTTGCAGCGCGTGGCCGGCGATGAACCGGATGGCGCGGTAGAGGCGCTGCTGTGCGCAGTGCGCGCGCAGGTGCTGGCACGCGCGCCAGCCGAGGAGGCCGATCACGGCTATGGCCTGGAAACCGAAGTGGCCGACGTGTTGCCGCGGCTGGTGGAGGCCGCCGCTGCAGCCAGTGCGGCGCTGGGCCAGATGGCGCAGCCGCTGGCACAGCTGGAAGGGCGGCTGGCGCTGCTGCTGGACGATCCGCCCGACTGGCTGGACGGCGGCGCGCGGGCGCGGGTGGAAGGCGCGCGCGCTGGCCTGCTGCTCAGGGCGCAAATGCTGGGCGCGTGGCAGCAGTTGCTGGCGCGACTGGGCGGGCCGGCGGATGCGGATTTCATCGATTGGCTGGAACTGGCCCGGGCCGATGGCCGCCTGCTGG
>DAITMD010000043.1:0-11553 GCA_036835345.1 Sandarakinorhabdus sp.
CAGCCGGTTTGCAGTTGATGCCCAGATCATCCAGATACACGCAGGCCGTCGGCGCGACGTTCAGCGCTTCGCACATCATCGTGTAAATGCGCGGATCGGGCTTGCGGATGCCGGCCTTGGAGCTTTCGATGACATGATCGAACAGCGCCAATATGTCGGCCACGCTGTCACCCCAGCCAATATCGCGGTCGCTGGCGACATTGTTGGTGATGCAGCCCACCTTGAACTGCGCCTTGCAGGCCTTCAGCGCCGCGACCATGGCGGGGCGGACATCGCCGGCAAGCAGCGGGAGCACGTCGCTGCCCGGCACATCATGGCCCAGCGCCAATGCTTCGGCCCGGAAAATGCTATCAAATTCGGCCGGGCCGATGTCGCTGCGTTCGAAGCGCGCCCAGGCGTTGTTGTCGGGATTGGTGCTGTTCACCGTTCGGATGAACGCTGCGGGCAGGCCGCGCTGCGCCTCATACCGGGCAAAGGCTTCGAACGGCGAGCTGGTGATGACCCCGCCGAAATCGAAAATCACCGCCTTGATGGTCACACCGAAAAACTGGAGCCGCAGCCGCAGCCCGATGCGGCATTGGGGTTCTTCACCTCAAACGCCGCCGCGCCGATCTTTTCGACATAATCCACCTCGGCCCCGGTCAGAAACGGCAGGCTGTCGGGATCAACCAGCATGGTGACGCCATCGGTTTCCACCGCCAGATCACCATCGGCGGCTTCGGCCTCAAGGCCAAAACGATACTGGAACCCGGCACAGCCGCCACCATCAACCGCCAGCCGCAGCATTAGGCCGGGGTTGCCCTGACGGGCGGCAATCTGGGCGACGCGGGCGGCAGCAGACGGGCTGAGACGCGGCAGCGGATCGGCGGTGATATCCATGAGCCTTATGTAGGCGCAGCGCAGCGGCGCTGCAACCGGCAGGCGTCAGCGCCCGGCGCGGGATTTCCAGGCGCGGCCCCCGGCCATCACCTGATCATCATCAATCACCGGCGCAACGGGTTCAAGGCTGGCATAGCCGGCGCGGGCCACCACTGCCGGGCCTGCCGGCAGTGGACCGCCAACGCCAAAGCTGGCCAGATCCAGGAACGGCCGCGGATCGAGCGGGCGGCCGTCAAGCCGGATTTCAAAGTGCAGATGCGTACCGGTGGAGCGCCCGGTGGAGCCCATGCCGCCAATGATCTGTCCCTGCCGGATGGTGTCGCCTTCCTTCACGTGAAAGCGCGACATGTGGCCATAACGGGTTTCCATGCCATTGCCGTGATCCACCACGACCACCTTGCCATAACCCGCCCACCAGCCGGCGCGCACCACCACACCATCAGCGGCAGCGTGGATGGCATCGCCGGTCTGGCCAGTGAGATCGAGGCCGGCGTGGAAAGCGCCGCCGCCGTGGAATGGATCGCTGCGATAGCCAAAGGAGGAAGATTGCTTGGGCTGGCTGACCGGCAGGAACGCCGGGATGCGGGCAAAGCTGGCGGCCAGTTCGGCGCGGCGGGCAGCACCGGCCTGCATGTCGCGAACCTGCGGATCCTTCGCGGCAATGAACGGCCCGCCTCGCGCGCCAAGGAACCGCGCCGGATCAAGCCCAAGGTTCTGCAGAAGTGCCTCGGCGCGCGGCGCACCGGCCGGCGCAGCGCCGATCAATGCGGCCACCGGCTGACCGGCGCGCGGCAGCATGCGCATCAGCGTGGCGGCATCGCTGTGCTCGCTGGCCAATGCTTCAAGAAAGGCGCGGCGGGCCTGGGCAATAATGCCCGGCGCGAACAGCGCACTGTCATTATTGCCGGCATCAGCCAACGCATTGTCCATGGGAACCGGGCTTGCTGAAGCAGGCGTCGCCACTGGAGCAGTCATGGCCATCAGCGAAGCCAGCAGGCCAAGCCAACGCTTCATGCTATTTGTGCGCTTCATCATCTGCCGTCGCGACCCTTTCCCGGGGCGGGATCAGGAAATTCATCGCACGCTGGCAGGACAAGCTGGCCCGCCGGCCTGAACAACAAGGTTTCTGATCAACCCCTCATCACCGGTTGCCCCGGTTGACAACGTGGTTGAAGCAGGGCGCCCGGCGCACAACAACGGGGCATTCGCGCAGCAGCGATGGGCCGTTGGGCGCAGGCGATGAGTTGTGACAGATTGATTGCCGATATCGCGCATCCACGGTGCGAGCGCAGCCGTATCTGTGGGTAGGTATAATTTGTACACGGCGCCCGCGCTGTCTCAGCGCGCACCTGCGGCAGGTGAAGCCATACACGATTCGGCTCCGAATCGCTTATGATCCAGTTTCTGTCAGGTCAGCGCCTGCGCGGCGGCCAGCACCTCTTCGGCATGGCCGGGCACCTTCACCTTCGGCCACGCGCGGGCAATGGTGCCGTCACGCGCCACCAGGAAGGTGGCTCGCTCGATCCCCATATATTTCTTCCCGTACATGGATTTTTCCGTCCACACGCCCCACGCTTCGGTCACCGCGCCGGCATCGCTGCCCAACGCGACAGTAAGGCCATGCTTGGCGCGGAACTTGGCGTGGCTGGCCACGCTGTCCCGGCTGATGCCCAGCACGGCAGTGCCGGCCGCTTCAAACTGCGCCTGCAGCGCCGAAAACGCCTTGCCCTCGTTGGTGCAGCCCGGCGTGTCGTCCTTGGGATAGAAATAGACCACCAGCTTCTTGCCGGCGAAATCGGCCAGGCTGATTGGCCCGGTCTCGCTATCAAGGTTCAGGCTGGGGGCGGGGCTTCCGGGTTGTGGCTGGCTCATGGCGGGCTCCTTCTGCTGTCAAACATCCTTGGCGAACACCTGCGCCCATGCCACGCGCACGGCATCCTTGGCGATGGCCAGTTCGGCCTGGAGCGCCGCGAAATTTGCCGCACCCAGCGCCCGCGCCAGAATGGCGGCCACCGGATCGGGCAGATGATCGGGCACCCGCGCACCGGCAAACAACAGCCTGAGCCAGATCAGCGTGCGGGCCAGCAGATCATGCGCCGGCAGCAGATTGGCCGGCAGCAGCCCGGCACCAATCAGATCCGCAAGCGCCGCGGGCAATTCCGGCGTGAGCCCGCGCCCGCTGGCCAATTGCCGAAAATGCACGATGAACTCCAGATCAACCAACCCGCCGCTGGCCAGTTTCACATCCAGCCGGCCCTGCGGCGGTTTGGCGGCCGCCATTTCGGCGCGCATGGCCAGCACGGCGGCGCGCAAAGCCGGCAGATCGCGCGGCTGGCGCAGCACGGTGCCAATCACGCCGGCTGCCGGTTCGGCCGGCCCGGCGACGATCCGCGCCCGCGTGAGCGCCATATGCTCCCAGCTTTCGGCCTCCTCGGCATGATAACGCGCGAACGCCTCGATCGACAGCGCCAGATTGCCTTTTGCGCCCCACGGCCGCAGCCGCGTGTCCACTTCGTACAGCGAACCGGCAGCGGTGGGCACTGACATTGCGGTGACCAGCCGCGCCGCCAGCCGGTTGAAATACTGGCCGGCCGGCAGCGGCTTTGCCCCATCGGAAACCGCGGCCGAAGAACCGGTGAACAGGAACACCAGATCCAGATCCGAAGCGTGGGTCATCGCGCGGCCGCCATGCCGGCCCAGCGCCAGCACCACCAGTTCGCCGCCCGGCACTTGCCCGTGGCTGCGCCCAAACTCCGCCGCCACCGCCGGCAGCAGCGTGCGCACCGCTGCATCGGCCACATCGGCGAGGCTCTGCCCCACGGTCAGGGCATCACTGCGCCCCTCCACCAGTTGCGCACCCAGCTGAAAGCGCAGCTCCGCCGTCCAGCGCCGCACCCTGTCCAGCAATTCCTCCAGACCGTGCACGGCGCGGCAGACCAGCGCCAGTTCCTGCTCAAGCTGCGCGGCGCCCGGCAGCGGCGCAAAGGTATCGGGCGACAGCATGACATCGAACAGCGCCGGATCGCGGGCCAGTGCTCCGGCCAGCACTGGCGTTACGCCCACCAGATTGCCGAGCAGGCCGACCAACCGCGGATTGGCGCGCAGCAGCGCGAAAAACTGCACCCCGGCCGGCAGCGCCGCCAACAGGCCATCAAGCCGCGTTGCTGCTGCGGCTGGATCGGCTGCGGCGGCCAGATGTTCGATCAGGCCCGGCAACACGGCTTCAAAATCCGCCCGTGCCGCTTCGCTGCGCAGCGCGCGCACCTTGCCCTGCCGCCACCCGGCCAGCAGCGGCGGCAGTGCCTTCACCAAAGCCGGGTGATGCTGTTTCAGCCAGGCGCGGGGATCGCTCGGCACCGGCGTGGCCTCTGGCGCAGCGATGGCAATCAACCGGTCGTACGCGGCCGCAACCGGCGCGGTGACGCCGATCAGCGCCGCCTCCAGCGCCGGCCAATCCTTCAGCCCGCACAGCCGCGCCGCCGCGTGACGATCGGCAGCCAGGCGCGGGATGGCGTGGGTCTGCTCATCGCGTCGCATCTGCAGCCGGTGCTCGACGGTTCTGAGCGCCCGGTAGGCGTCCTGCAGCGCTGCCACTTCGCCCGGCGCGACATGGCCGGCTGCGGCCAGCGCGCTCAGCCCGTCCAGCGTTGCGGGGCAGCGCAGATCAGGGGCGCGCCCACCCCAGATCAGTTGATTGATCTGCGCGAAGAACTCCACTTCGCGAATGCCGCCGCGCCCGCGCTTCACATCAAAGCCCGGCCCGATGGCTTGCCCATCATCAAAATGATCGCGGATCCTCAGCGATACCGACTGAATGTCGCGCACTGCCGTGTAATCCAGACTGCGCCGCCACACGAACGGGCGGATGCGGGCCAGGAAATCGCTGCCCATGGCGACATCGCCGGCCACCGCCCGGGCGCGGATGAAGGCCACTCGTTCCCACGTCAGCGCTTCGGATTGGTAATAATGCTCTGCCGCCGCCACGCTGATCGACATCGGCGTGATTTCCGATGCCGGCCGCAGCCTCAGATCGATGCGCAGCACATAGCCATCGGGGGTCAGATCGCTCAGAATCGCCACGGCCCGCCGCGCGATGCGCACTGCCGCTTCGCCGGGATCCTCGCTGCCCCGGCACGGGATCAGCGCCGGATCATGCAGCAGGATAAGATCGGCATCGCTGCTGTAATTCAGTTCACGGCTGCCCAGCTTGCCTAGCGCCAGCGCCACCAACCCGCGGTTGGGCGCACCGCGTTCGGCCAGCGCAGCGGCGATGGCGGCATCGATTGCCGCTTCAGCAAAGCGCGAAAGCGCCGCCGTCGCCTGTTCTAGCGGCCACAGCCCGGCCAGATCGGCCAGCGCGGTGATCAGCGCCACCTGCCGGCGCGCGGCGCGCAGACGCGGCATCACCGGCTGCGCGTCGTCCTCAACCAACGCCAGTGCATCGGTCAGTGCCGCATCCGCTCCAGCGGCAGCGATACGATCGGTCACGGCTGGCAGGCCGCGGATCAGCCCCTTCAGGAACGGCGCATCGGCCCATGCCGCTGTGGCAGCCCGCGCCAGTTCGGGCGAAATGCCGGCTGGCAGCAGGCTGGCCAGATCGGCCGGCGGCGCTTGTTCAGGCAGCGTGAATCGCATAACCGGGTGATGCCAGCCGGTTCAGCCGCCAGCAAGCTGCGGTGCAGCATGGCGAACGGCTGAAGGATGAAAGGAACGATGATGACCACTCGCCTGTGCACGCTGGCTCTGCTGGCGCTTCTGACCGCCTGCAACACCATCGAAGGCGCCGGCCGCGACATCAGCAGTGTCGGCAAGGCGATGACCACGGCTGCCGAAGAAACCAAGGATTAAGGCGCGGCGGCCTCTGTCTTTGCCCGCCGGCGTTCGGTGAACCAGATGCCGATGATTGAGACTTCATAGAGCAATATTAGTGGGATGGCCAAGGCGATCTGGCTCCACAGATCAGGCGGCGTGAGCACTGCCGCCAGCACGAACGCCGCCACCACTGAATAGCGCCGCCCGGCAATCAGCTGCACCCGTGTCACGATACCGGCGCGTTCCAGCAGCATCAGCAGCACCGGCAGCAGGAACGCGATGCCAAAGGCCAGTATCAGGCTGGTGACCAGATCAAGATATTCGCCCATCGCTGGCAGCGCCTCCCGGTTGATGCCGTTGTCGCCGCCCAGCTGCTGAAATCCCAGGAAGAAGCGGAAGGCCGCCGGCATCACGCCATAATAGGCCAGCGCCGCGCCGCAGGTGAACAGGATCGGCGTGGCCAGCAGGAACGGCAGCAGCGCCTTCTGCTCGCGGCGATAGAGGCCGGGTGCCACGAACCGCCACAGCTCGTTGGCGATCAGCGGAAAGGCAATGCAGAAACCGGCGAACGCCGCCACGCGGATCTCGACGAAAAACGCTTCATATAGCTTGGTGTAGATCAGTCGCGCACTATCACCTGAGGCATCGACGAGCGGCTGCACCAGAAAATCGAAAATGCGCGACGCCTGGCTGAACGACACGGCAAAGGCGAGGGCGAAATACACGACGCAGCGCAGCAGGCGGCCACGCAGCTCGACCAGATGATCCATCAGCGGTGCCTTGCTGGCATCGATATCGCTGCGGTCTGGCTCGTGGTTCATGCCGTTTCACCGGTGTCCGCGGAAGCAGCCTTCTTGGCGCGCGGCTTTCGGCGGCGCTTGGGCTTGGCCGGGGCGTCATCCGTTGGCGCGGGCAGAGCCGGCGCGGCATCGGGCCAGGGCTCATAGGTATCAGGCTCGGCCGGCACCGGGCCGGACAGATCGGCCAGCGTCAGGTCCGGCATTGTCAGGTCCGGCAGCGCGCCTTCAGGCAGCGCCGTCGCCTTCATGATCGCCTCGTTCTGCTGCGCCCACAATTTCTGCATTTCCTCCAGCTCGGCCTCGCGCATCATCGCATCGAAACCGGTGCGCAGGTGCCGGCTCATGGCGCGGCCCTTGCCCACCCACTGGCCCAGCCAGCGCATCGCCTTTGGCAGGTCTTTCGGGCCGATGACCAGCAGGGCCACCAGCGCAATCACCATCAGTTCAAGGGAATCAATGCCGAACATGGCCTGTTTTCACCCCTTTGTCGGGGTTCAGCGGCGGGCGTCCTCACCCACCTGATTGGCGGCAGAAGGCGGCGTGTTCGTCACCTGCGGCGGCGGCGAAGGCGGCGCTTCCGGATCATTCAGCCCCTTCTTGAAGCTGTTGATACCCTTAGCGAAATCGCCCATCAGATCGGAAATCCGGCCGCGGCCGAACAGCAGCACGACCACCAGGATGACCACCAGCCAATGGGTGAGGCTGAACGAACCCATGTCTTAGTTCCTCGGCGAAAATTGTAGGCCCGCCCTTCTTACGCCCAAGGACAGGCTATTGCCAGCCTCAGCGCAGCCGCACCAGTCGCCGGCCAAAGCTGGCCCCGCTGAACAGGCCGCAGAACGCCTCCGGCAGGCTTTCCAGCCCATCAAAGATTTCCTCGCGATACTGCACGAGGCCATCGCGGATCAGCCCGGCCAGTTCGGCCTGCGCCGCCGGAAACTGCGGCAGATCATCGAACACCACCATGCCCTCCATCCGCAGCCGCTTGCCGATGAATTCGCGGGTGTGGTGGATGCCGGGGGCCTCGGCAGGAGTGAGGTTATAATCCGCCACCTGCCCTGACACGACGATCCGCCCCCTCATCCGCATCACCGGCAGCGCCCGATCGATGCTGGCATTGCCGACATTGTCGAACAAGACATCCCAGCCGTCTGCGCTGGCTTCGGCAAAGCGCGCTTCGAAATCCGCCGCCTTGTAATCCAGCGCGTCATCAAAGCCGCAATCCTCGGTAAGCCAGCGGCATTTCTCCGCGCCGCCAGCGATGCCGACCACCTTCGATGCGCCCCAGATCTTCGCCAACTGCCCCGCCGTCGCCCCCACCGGCCCGGCCGCACTGGTCACCAGCAACCGCTCGCCGGCCTGCAACTGCGCCACGCGCTTCAGGCCAAACCACGCCGTCATCCCCGGCACACCCAAAATCCCGTTCCAAAGCGACAGCGGCACGCCCAGATCGGGCACCTTCGACAAGTACCCGCGCCCGTTCGACACCATGTGCGTGGCCCAACCGGTGCCCATCACCAGATCGCCCGCCGCGAACCGGGGATGGCGGCTCTCGATCACCTCCCCCACCGCAAAGCCATCGACCATCGCGCCGGGCTTGAGCGGCGGCGCGTACGATGCACCCGGCGACAGGCGCGAGCGCGTGCCCGGATCGCAGCTGATGAAGCGATTGGCGATCAGCAGTTGCCCGTCCTCCAGCGCCGGGATCGGCAGCGTCTCCAGCCGGAAATCCTCCGGCGTCGGCGCGCCCACGATGTGCCGCGCCAGCACGATGCGTTTCATTGTTCCCGTCGTCATGCCATCCTCATCTCATCAACCGGAGACCATCATGGACCAGCGCATCAGCATCGTCACCCTCGGCACCGACAACATGGCCCGCGCCGTCGCCTTCTGGGAAGCCATGGGCTGGCCGCGCAAGGCCCGCAAATTCGACGCCATCGCCATGTTCCAGTGCGGTGGCCTCGCCTTCGCCATATACCCGTTCGACAAATTGGCCGAAGACTGCGGCATGACCGATAGAGGCCCCGGCTTCGGCGGCTTCACCCTGGCCCACAATGTGAGCAGCAAATCGCAAGTCGACGAACTCCTCGCCCGCGCCGTCGCCAACGGTGCCACCCTGCAAAAGCCGGCGCACGACGCGTTCTGGGGCGGCTACTCCGGCTATTTCTGCGATCCCGACGGCCACCCGTGGGAAGTGGTATACAACCCCTTCATGCTGCCGGGGCCGGATGGGGCAGTGACGCTGATGGATTGACCCATCTGCGCTTCAAGCAACCCCAGTGCCGCCACCACGTCATGCCCCGCCGCGCGGCCATCAGGGTTGCTGTTCGGCCTGTTCATCCGTCCGCCTCACCCCACATGCCGCGCGGCATCCATGCGTTGGTGCAGGATGCGGATGACGGCGATGCCGTGGGGCGTCGGGCGGAAATAGATCATGTGCTGCCCCGCGCCGCGTCGGCGAACGCCGGGGAGGATATGATCGCAGGCCGGGGCCAGATGCGGGGCTTCTGCCAGTTCAGCGCAGGCCGCCTCGATCAGATCGGTGTAGCGCATCGCCTGCGCTGACCCCCAGCGCGCCACCGTATCGTCAAATATGCCTTCCAGATCGCGCTGCGCCCGTGGGCTCAGGCGGACTTCAGCCATATTGGCTGGCCTTGCGCTGTTTGAAGGCGGCGAAATCGAACGGTTCGGGCGCGCCGCTCTGCTCACCTTCGATCAGCGCGGCGCGGATGGCATCGACTTCGGCCGTGCGTTCCTGCGCACGGCGAATGAGGTCGCGAATGGCTTCGCTGTCGTTGGTGTAGTGGCCGGCGGCGATCTGGCTGGCGATCCAGCCATCCTGCTGCTCGGTCAGGGTGATGGTCTTGCGCACTGTGCCCATTTGATGCTCCCATGCATAATATTGGTGTAGTTTCGCACCTTGGCAGCGCGAAGGCAACGATGGCGGCTAGGCCATCTGCGCCTCCATCAACACAAGCGCCGCCTCGGCAAACGTCAGCATGTTGGCCTGCCGGTCGCTTGATCCCGTCGCGATGGTGCGGGCTTGGCTGGTCGGCCCGCTCACCGCCACCACGTCATGCCCCGCCGCGTGGCCATAGGGGTTGCCGTTCGGCCCGGCGGCGCCGGTTTCGCCGATGCCCCAGGTGGCGCTGTGCTGCGCACGGATGGTCTCGGCCATCAGCAGGGCGAAGGGTTCGGTGGCGGAGGTGAAGCCCTTCACATCCTCCCGCCGCAGCCCCAGCAGCCGGTGGCGGGCGCGCGGGGTGTAGACCACCGCGCCGGCGATATAGAAGGCCGACGCCCCCGGCACGGCCAGCAGCGCCGCCGAGATCAGGCCACCGGCCGCCGATTCGGCCACCGCCACCGTATGCCCACGCGCCTTCAATTGTGCGCCAACGCGGGCGGCGGTTTCGAACAGTGTGTCCATCGTCATGCGGGCCTCGCCTGCCGCACGCCAGCGCAGGCGCGCCTGCGGCTATTTTGACTTAATTGACGCATTTGGGCGGTTTGGCCCGTCCCCGGCATGGCCACAGGAAGCCCCGGATGGTTTGGCCGCCGGGCGGTGCGGTGCGAAATGGAATGGTGCATCGGCGGCAGGATAGTGTTTTGCCGCCGCGTAGGACAGTTTAATGAAAATCCCGGCTCTTCGGGATCACCCGCACGTCGCGCGGATGGCGACCCCGTGTTGCCGCGCGCGGCGGTGGCGGTTTGCGGCCCGGCGGCCCGTGCACCAGATCCTCGCTGGCCCGCGCCAGCGGCGTGGTGGGATCATGCGCGTCTGACAGGCGATCGAGCACGCCGCTCATATCGGTGATGCGCGTCGCCATCAGGTGCATCACGCCTTCCGGGCTGCGCTGCACCTCGCCCTCCACCTGCATCAACCGGCTGGCCATGATGGCGCGCCGGAACGTCTCGAACAGGCGCGCCCACACCACCACGTTCACCACGCCCGTCTCGTCCTCCAGCGTGATGAAGATGGCGTTGCCGCCGCCCGGCCGCTGCCGCACCAGCACCACGCCGGCCACGCTGACCCTGCGCCCATTCTTCGCCGCGCCAAACTGCGCGGCGGTGAGCACGCCGGGAAAATGCGGCCGCAGCAGCGCCAGCGGGTGGGCGCGCAAGGACAGGCGCAACACCTGGTAATCGGCAGCCACCTCCTCGCCGGGCGCCATCAGCGGCAGATCGGCGGCTTCCTCCGCGCCCAGATCGCTGGCTGCTGCCGCAGCGAACAGAGGCAGGCTGTCGGTGGGGGTGCGCAGCGCCTGCCACCCCGCCTCGCGCCGGCCCATGCCCAGAGACGCGCAGGCATCGGCATCGGCCAGCAGTTTCAGCGCGCGCGCCGGCAGGCCGGCACGGGCGAGATCTTCCAGTGTGCGAAACGGCCGCGCGGCGGCGATGGCCTGCGCCCACTCCTCCCGGAAGCCGGTGATCTGGCGCAAGCCAAGGCGCAGGGCGAGGGCAGGCGGCGCGCCCTCCAGCGAACAATCCCACCCGCTGAAATTCACATCCACGGGCAGCACCCGCACCCCATGCTCGGCGGCATCGCGCACGATCTGCGCCGGGGCATAGAAACCCATCGGCTGCGCGTTCAAAAGAGCCGCAGCAAACACCGCCGGGTAGCGGCATTTCAGCCAGGCCGAAACCCACACCAGCCGGGCAAAGGCGATGGCGTGGCTTTCCGGGAAACCATAGCTGCCAAACCCCTTGATCTGGTTGAAACAGCGCTGCGCAAACTCGCCCTCATACCCGCGCGCCACCATGCCATCCACCATCTTGGCTTCGAAATGCTCCATGCCGCCGTTGCTGCGAAACGTCGCCATCGCCCGGCGCAGGCGGTTGGCTTCGGCCGGGGTGAAATTGGCCGCCGTGATGGCCAGCTTCATCGCCTGTTCCTGGAACAGCGGCACGCCCAATGTTCGGCCCAGCACTTGCCTCAGTTCATCGGGGTCATGCGGCGGCTGCGGGCTGGGGAAGTTCACCGCCTCCCGCCCCTGCCGGCGCCTGAGATAGGGGTGGACCATGTCGCCCTGGATCGGACCGGGGCGGACGATGGCGACCTCGA
>DAITMD010000044.1:0-11512 GCA_036835345.1 Sandarakinorhabdus sp.
GATAGCCATCCTGCTGCCCGTTCAGCAGCGCGGTCAGCCGATCGGCATTATAGGCTGGCGATCCGCCCTTCAGCGCTTCGGCCGGATGGCGGGGCAGGCCGGCGTCTTCGGGCTGGATGGTCTGCGCGGCCAGTTCGCCACCGGCCAGCGCCACCGCGGTGGTTTCGCCGGAAATCGCCACCTCATCAAAGCCCTGGCCATGCACCACCAGCGCCGCCCGGCTGCCCAGTGCCTGCAATGCCTCGGCCATCAACGGCACCGGGTCTGGAGCAAAAACCCCCACCAACTGCCGCTCCACCCCGGCCGGATTGCACAGCGGGCCCAGCATGTTGAAGATGGTGCGCCGGCCGATCTGGCGGCGCACCGCCGCTACCCGCGCCATCGCCGGATGGTGGCGGGCGGCGTGCAGGAAGCTGATCCCAACCATATCCAGACAGGCCTCCAGCCGGTCCATCGGCAGTTCCGGGACGCCCAGCACCATCAGCACGTCCGCCGCGCCCGATGTGGAGGACGCAGCGCGGTTGCCATGCTTGGCCACCGGCACGCCGCACGCCGCCAGCACCAGCGCCACGGCGGTGGAGATATTGAGGCTGTGCATGCCATCACCGCCGGTGCCGCACACATCCAGCGCGCCCGCTGCCGTGAACGGCCGCACGGCCCGCGCCCTCAGCGCGCTGGCGGCAGCCACGATTTCATTCACTGTCTCGCCGCGTGTCGCCAGTGCGATCAGGAACGCGGCCAGCGCATCATCCGCCACCTTGCCATCGAAAATCGCGGCAAAAGCCTCGGTCGCCGCGCTTTCGTCCAGCGGGCGCTTGGGATCAGGCAGCAGGCTCATGCCGCGGCCAGTGAATTCGGTGTCAGGCCGGCCAGCCTCATGAAATTGGCCAGCAACTGGTGGCCGTGCTGGGTGGCGATGCTTTCGGGATGGAACTGCACCCCGTGCAGCGGCAGATCGCGGTGGTGCATGCCCATGATCAGGCCATCCGGGCTGTGGGCGTTCACCACCAGATCGGCGGGAAGGCCGGCCTCCCGCACCGTCAGGCTGTGGTAACGGGTGGCTTCAAACGGAGAGGGGATGCCGGCGAACACGCCGCTGCCGTCGTGGGTGATGGCGCTCACCTTGCCGTGCATTACCTGCGGCGCGCGCTCCACGATGCCGCCAAAGGCCTGCCCCAGCGCCTGATGGCCAAGGCACACGCCCAGCAGCGGGGTGCGGGTTTCGGCCGCCGCTGCAATCAGCGCCAGGCACACGCCGGCTTCGTTTGGCGTGCAGGGGCCGGGGGAGAGCAGGATGGCCTCAGGGTGCAGCGCCATCGCATCCTGCGGGGTGATCGCATCGTTGCGCACCACGTGCGTTTGCGCACCAAGCTCGGCCAGATAATGGACAAGGTTGAAGGTGAAGCTGTCATAATTGTCGATGACAAGGATGGTCATGGCGGGGCCATAGCGGCTTGGCGCGGCGGCGTCATCTGCGATGCGCGGTTCAGGCTATTATCTTTACGCCTTTCCAGAACGCCAGCCGGCCCTTGATCTTGGCGGCCTCTGGCTTGGGATCGGCATAAAACCACACCGCGTCGGGGTTTACGGCGCCGTCCACAACCAGCGTGTAATAATTGGCGGTGCCTTTCCAGCCGCACACGCTGGTGGTGGTGCTGGGCCTCAGCAGCGCCGGGTCCACGCTGTCGGCGGGAAAATAATGGTTGCCTTCCACCACCACCGTGTCGTCCGCCTGGGCGATCATCTGTCCATTCCATTCCGCACGCGCCATGGCAAATTCTCCTGCTATTGCCCAAACCCTGACTCACCCGATGCGGCAATCGCCTCGCGCGCGGCGGCGATCAGCGCGCCGGCCTTGGCCTCGCATTCGCGCTGTTCATATTCCGCCACGCTGTCGGCCACGATCCCGGCGCCGGCCTGCACGTGCATCACGCCATCCTTCACCACCGCCGTGCGCAGCACGATGCAGCTGTCCATATCGCCATTGGGGCTGAAATAGCCGACGCCGCCCGCGTAAGCTCCGCGCGCCTCGCCTTCCAGTTCGGCGATGATCTGCATGGCCCGCACTTTGGGCGCGCCGGAAACGGTGCCGGCCGGAAAGCCCGCCAGCAGCGCGGCCACGGCATCCACCCCGTCCGCCAGCCGGCCCTGCACGTTCGATACGATGTGCATGACATGGCTGTAGAATTCGACGAAGAACCGGTCTGTCACCTTGACCGTGCCCGGCACCGAAACCCGCGCCGTGTCGTGCCGGCCCAGATCCAGCAGCATCAGATGCTCCGAAAGCTCCTTCGGGTCGGCCAGCAGGCTTTCCCGGTTGGCGGCATCTTCGGCAGCATTGCGCCCGCGCGGGCGGGTGCCGGCAATCGGCCGGATCGTCACATCGCCGCCGCGCGCCCGCACCAGTATTTCCGGGCTGGAGCCAACCAGCGCAAAGCCCGGCAGATCGAGGAAATAAAGGAAGGGCGACGGGTTGATGCGCCTGAGCGCCCGGTACAGGGCAAAGGCCGGCAACGGGAAATCCACCGAAAAGCGCTGCGAGAGCACCACCTGAAAAATATCGCCGGCCAATATATAGTTGCGCGCGCGCTCGACCATGTCGGCATAGCGGGCGGTGTCGGTGTGATGGCGCGGCTGTGCTGCCGGCAGCGCGCTGGCGAGGCGCAGCGGCAGCGGCGCGTTTTGGGCCAGCCGGCGTTCGGCATCGCTGATCCGGTCACAGGCGGCGCTGTAGGCGGCATCGGGATTTTGGGCGGCAAAGATCGGCGCGACGATGAACAGTTCGTCCTTCAGCCGATCGAACACCAGCAGCAGCGTGGGCCGCACGAACACCATGTCGGGCAGGTTCAGTGGCGACGGCCCGGCCTCCGGCACGGCAGGTTCCACCAGACGCACCGTTTCATAGCCCATATAACCCACCAGGCAGGCCAGCGCCGGCGGCAGCGCTTCGGGCACATCGGCGCGGGCCTCTGCCACCAGGGCGCGCAGCGCGGCCAGCGTATCGCCCGGCACCGGTTCGAAGGCGCTGCGATCCTGCTGCCACTGCCGGTTGATTTCCGAACGATTGCCGTGCGCGCGCCACACCAGATCGGGATCGAGGCCGAGCAGCGAATAGCGCCCGCGCACCTGCCCGCCTTCCACCGATTCCAGCAGGAAGGCGCCTGATCCCTCGCTGCCCAGTTTCAGCATCGCCGATACCGGGGTTTCGGTATCCGCGACGATACGGGTCCAGATCAGCTGCGCCTTGCCGGCGGCCAGAGCCGCCACCGCTTCGGCGCGGCCGGGCGCGATGGCGCTGGCCATCGGCTTACTGCGCGCCGTCGCCAGACAGGCGGGTGCGGATGGCGCGGATGGTCGGCTCGTTGCGGTCCACGCCCACGGCGGCCATGCTGGCCTTGGCCAGACCTTCGGCCATTTCGCCGGGCAGGCTGCTGCCGATCTCGCGGCGGCTTGCTTCGATCAGGCCGGCTTCGCTGGCAGGATCGCCGGGCACGATGCGCGCGACGTTGATCAGCACCCAGCCGCCGGGGCCCGCCAGCACCTGTGTGGAGCCGGCCGCCCCGTTCAGGAATGCCCGCGCCACGTCTGGCACATTCTGCTGGCCAGTGATGTCGATGCGGCGGCCAGCCAGCGGGCGCGGCGCCGCCAGCCCGGCATCAGCCACCGCATCGGCAAAGGGCACGCCCTTCTTCACGGCGGCCACCACGGCATCGGCCTTGCCGCGCGCGGCCTTCATCGCCTTGTCTTGCGCGGCGCCGGCCTGGGCCAGCGGCAGCACCTCCTTGAACGGCGGCGGCGCGGCCGGCAGCACGTTGGTGGTTTCGATCACTGCCAGACGGCTGCCGCCCAGATCTTCCACCACCGGGCCATCGGCCGGATCATTGCGGAACGCCCGCGCTGCCAGCAGCGGGCCATCGCCGGTGAGCGGCGGCTGGCCGGGGGCCTGGCCCTTGTCGGTCACCGGGGTCTGCGCCGTGATGCTCAGCTTCAGTTCGCTGGCCAGATCGGCAAAGCTCTTGCCGGCCTCCACACCGTCTTCCACGCGCGCCACCACATCGGCCACGGCATCTTCCACGGCACGGTCGCGCAAATCCGCCTCGATCTGCGGCCGCGCCTGCGCCAATGTTTTTGCACTGGCTCCCAGGCTGACCACACGAACCACGTGCCAGCCCAGCGGTGAACGGATCGGCGCGCTGGTGCCGCCGGCCGGCAGCGCAAAGGCCGTCTTGGCAACATCGGCGCTGGTGGCACGCGCGAACGCCGCTTCGGTCTGTGTGCCCAGCGCGATATCGGCGGCTTCAAATCCGGCGATCGCCTTGGCGGCAGCAGCAAAGCCCTGGGTGGCAGCGGCGGCGGCCAGCGCCTTGGCCCTGGCTTCATCGGGCACCACCACCTGTTCCAGCACGCGGCTGGGCGAAGCGCCGTATCGTGCCGGGTCCTTGGCAAAGGCATCGGCGATCTGCGCGTCGGTCACCGTCACGCTGCCTGCAATGGCGGCGCGATCGATGAGGGCATAGCGATAGCCGCGCCGTTCCGGGATGGTGAAGCGCGCTGAATTGTCCTTGTACCACGCTTGCGCCTCGGCTTCGGTGGCGGGGCCGGCGGCGGGGGCCGGCACGATGGCCACTGCGCCTTCGTGAAGGTCCACCAGCAGGCGGGCATAGAGTTCCGCCACACCATCGGGCACCACCAGCGCGCCGGTGATCGGCTTGATCAGCTGTTCGCGGGTCAAGTCGCCGCCCAGGGATTGGCGCAGCCGCTTGTCGGTCAGGCCCTGCTGGCCGATGACGCGCGCATAGGTCGCCTGATCGAACTTGCCGGCGGTCTGAAAGGCGGGAATGCCGGCAATCACCCGGTCCAGCGCTTCTTCGGAAACGCCGATGCCGTTCGCCCGGCCCAGTTCCTCCATCGCGGTCTGGCCGATCAGCTGTGTCGCCATCAGTTCCACCACGCCCTGCCGCGCCGCTTCGGCCTGCGTCATCGCCGGATCGCGCTGCCGCACGTCGCGCACGGCGCGGTCGATGGCCTGCAGCAGGTCAGGCTCGGTTATGGTGCGTTCCCCCACCTTGGCCACCGATCCCTGCGGCGCGCCGCCGCCGAACGGATCGTTCATGCCGGTGACGGCAAAGGCCACCAGAATCACGGCAAACAGGATGATGGCGGGCCAGCTGGTGAGATAGCGGCGAAAGAAACTGATCATCGCGTGTCCGGCAGGGGGTGAAGAATTGCGCCGCTTGTAACGAGGGCGATGGCTTGCCACAAGCGCCGCCACAGCCACGGAGTTTCGCGATGCCCGCCCTTGTTGTCGGCAATTGGAAAATGAACGGCCTTGGCGAGGATATTGCCGAGATTGCCGAAATGGCGGGTTCGGCCGCGAGTGGCCTGTGGATTGCGCCGCCGTTCACCCTGATAGACCGGGCGGTGATCGTGTCGGCCGGCGCAGTCAAGGTGGGCGGGCAGGATTGCCACGCGGCGCAAAGCGGCGCGCACACCGGCTGCGTGTCGGCGGCGATGCTGGCCGATCTGGGCGCGACCTTCGTGATCGTCGGCCACAGCGAGCGGCGGCGCGACATGCAGGAAACCGATGCCGATGTGCGGGCCAAGGCTGTCGCCGGCCGTGCGGCGGGGCTGGAGGTGATATTGTGCATCGGCGAAACCCGCGCCCAGCGCGATGCGGGGGAAACGAGCGCCGTACTGGCAGCGCAGCTTGGCGGATCATTGCCGGACGATGCCGAGGGCCTGATCATCGCCTATGAACCGGTGTGGGCCATCGGTACCGGCCTTACGCCAACGCTGGCAGATGTGGCGGCCGCCCATGCTGCAATCCGTGCGCGCATCATTGCCCGCTTTGGCGCGGCCGGTCACGGCGTGCGCATTCTTTATGGCGGCTCCGTCACCCCGGCCAACGCTGCGGAACTGCTGGGGGTGGAAGATGTGGGCGGCGTGCTGGTCGGCGGGGCCAGCCTGACAGCGGCGAGTTTGCTCGCCATTGCCGGGGCCCGCACTTGATTGCACCAGCGCCCAATCGGCGCTAAAGCCCGCCCCACATCCCTTTCCCGTCTGAAAGTCCGCTTCCCGTGATCACCTTCCTGCTTGTCATCCACGGCCTGATCACCCTTGGCCTGGTGGCCGTGATCCTGCTGCAGCGTTCCGAAGGCGGCGCGCTGGGCATTGGCGGCGGCGGTGGCGGCGGGTTGATGACCGCGCGCGGGGCGGCCAACCTGCTCACCCGGGCGACCACCATCCTGGCCATCCTGTTCATCCTCATGTCGATCCTGCTGGCCGTGCTGGCCGCCGGCACGAACAAGGCGCGGGTGATTGATGCGGCGGCGGTGGCGCCGGCCCCGGCCCAGACCGCGCCAGTTGCCCCGGCACCGGTGCCGGCGCCCACCGGCGTCCCGATCGCGCAATAATCGCGGGTGGCGGGGGGCAAATCGCCGGGCCAGATTCGCCAGATTTTCGGCGGCGCCGCCGGCAATCTGGTCGAATGGTATGACTGGTACGCCTATTCGGCCTTCGCGCTCTATTTCGGGCCGCGCTTCTTCCCGCCCGGCGATGATCTTGCCGCCTTCCTGAACACCGCTGCCATCTTTGCCGTGGGCTTTCTGATGCGACCCATCGGCAGCTGGCTGCTGGGCGTGTGGGCCGATCGGCGCGGCCGCAAATCGGCGCTGATGCTGTCGGTCACCCTGATGTGTTTCGGATCGCTGATGGTGGCGGTGGCGCCCACCTATGATCAGGTCGGGCTGCTGGCACCGGCAATCCTGCTGCTGGCGCGGCTGGTGCAGGGGCTGAGCGTGGGCGGCGAATATGGCGCATCCGCCACCTTCATGAGCGAGGTGGCGAAGGCGAAGTGGCGCGGTTTCTTTGCCAGTTTCCAATATGTCACGCTGGTCGGCGGACAGTTGCTGGCGCTGGCGCTGCTGGTGTTCATGCAGGGCCAGATGGACGAAGCCGCCCTGAAAGACTGGGGCTGGCGCATTCCGTTCGTGGTTGGCGCGGCCTGCGCGGTGCTGGTGTTCTGGCTGCGCCGCGGGTTGGTGGAAACCGAAGCCTTTGAAAAGGCCGCGCGCGCCGGCTCGCAATCCGAATTGTTCAAACGCCTGCTCTCCCACCCGAAACAATTGCTGATCGTGCTGGCACTCACGGCGGGCGGCAGCCTTTGGTTCTATACCTTCACCACCTATATGCAGAAATTTCTCGTGCTTTCGGCCGGCTGGAGCAAGGAGCAGGCAACCTCCGCCTCCGCCTATGCGCTGCTTGCCTATATGCTGATGCAGCCGCTGTTCGGCGCGCTGTCCGATCTGGTCGGCCGGCGCGCGCTGCTCATCAGTTTCGGCACGCTGGCGATGCTGGTCACAGTGCCGGCGCTGGATGCGCTGGGCGCATCCACCCCCGGCCCGGCGGCGCTGGCGTTGATGATCGGCTGCCTCGCCATCTTGTCCTGCTACACGGCGATTTCGGGCGTGGTGAAGGCGGAAATGTTTCCGGCCGATGTGCGGGCGCTGGGCGTGGGCATGCCCTATGCGCTGGGCGTCGCCATTTTCGGCGGATCGGCCGAATATGTCGCACTGGCCTTCAAGAACGCCGGCATTGAACGCGGTTTCTTCTGGTATGTCAGCATCATGGCCGCTATCTCGCTCACGGCGGCCCTGATCCTGCCCGATCCCCGCCGCCACAGCCGCATCGAAACGGATTAAGGCTTCATCCACAGCATAATGCGCCGCAAGGGCTGGCGCTGCCGAACCGAATCGGCTTAAGGCTCCTCTCCCATGACGCGGTATATTTTCATCACCGGCGGCGTGGTCTCCTCGCTCGGCAAAGGTCTCATGGGTGCCTCATTGGCGGCCCTGCTGCAGGCGCGCGGGTACAAGGTCCGCATCCGCAAGTTCGATCCCTATCTGAACGTCGATCCCGGCACCATGAGCCCCTATCAGCACGGCGAAGTCTATGTGACCGACGATGGCGCAGAGACGGATCTTGATCTTGGCCATTATGAACGCTTCACCGGCGTGGCGGCGCGCAAGACCGACAATGTCACCTCGGGCCGCATCTATTCCGATATCATCGCCCGCGAACGGCGCGGCGAATTTCTGGGCGGCACCGTGCAGGTGATCCCGCACGTCACCGATGCGATCAAGGCCTTTGCCCGCGCCGAAACCGAAGGTCTGGATTTTGTGCTGTGCGAAATCGGCGGCACCGTGGGCGACATCGAAAGCCTGCCGTTCATGGAGGCGATCCGGCAGATGGCCGCCGATGTGGGCCGCGCCAACACCTGCTATATCCATGTCACGCTGGTGCCGTTCATCGCCGCGGCCGGCGAACTGAAAACCAAGCCGACGCAGCACAGTGTGGCGGAACTGCGCGGGATCGGGATTCAGCCCGATGTGTTGGTCTGCCGCTCCGAACATCCGCTGCCCGACAGTGATCGCGCCAAGATTGCCCTGTTCTGCAACGTGCGCGCCGAAGCGGTGATTTCGGCGCTGGATGCCGATTCCATCTATGAAGTGCCGCTGCAATATCATGCCGAAGGGCTGGACGATGAGGTGCTGCGCGCCTTCGGGATCGAGGATGCGCCGCAGCCGGAACTGAACCGCTGGCAGGATATCGCCGATCGCATCGCCAACCCGGAAGGCGAAGTCACCATCGGCGTTGTCGGCAAATATACCGGCATGAAGGACGCCTATAAATCCCTCACCGAAGCGCTGGTGCACGGCGGCCTCGCCAACCGGGTGAAAGTCAATATCAAGTGGCTGGATGCCGAGGAATTCGAAGGTGCCGACGTGGCGCAGCGGCTGGAGCCGATGCACGGCATCCTGGTGCCGGGCGGTTTTGGGGAGCGCGGCAGCGAGGGCAAGATCGCCTCGGTGCGCTTTGCCCGGGAACACCGGGTGCCGTTCTTCGGCATCTGCCTTGGCATGCAGATGGCCTGCATCGAAGCGGCGCGCAACCAGAGCGGCATCGCGGACGCATCCACCACCGAATTCGGCCCCACCGATGAACCGGTGGTCGGCCTGATCACCGAATGGATGAGCAGCGAGGGCCTGCAGCGGCGCGAGGAGGGCGGCGATCTGGGCGGCACCATGCGGCTGGGGGCCTATCCGGCGGTGCTGGCCGGCAACAGCATGACTGCCGCCATGTACGGCACGCCGCGCGTGATGGAGCGCCACCGCCACCGCTATGAGGTCAATGTCGCCTATCGGGATCGGCTGGAGGCGGCGGGCCTGATCTTTTCCGGAATGTCGCCCGATGGCCTGCTGCCCGAAGTGGTGGAACGGCCGGACCATCCCTGGTTCATCGGCGTGCAGTTTCACCCCGAACTCAAATCCAAGCCGTTTGATCCGCACCCGCTGTTCGATGGCTTTATCGCAGCAGCGATGGCGCACAGCCGGCTGGTCTGAGCGCTCTTGCCGGCACTGCCGGCGGCGTCCACACTTGGCCCGGATGACGCCGATCACCCCCGCCGCCCTCGCGTCCCGCATCGCGTCCCATCGCCGGCCCGGCGAACCCTTGGTGGCCGGCATCACCGGATCGGTGGCAGTGGGCAAGACCACGCTGGCCCGGCAGGTGGCAGAGGCGCTGCCGGGACGGGTGGAGATACTCTCGACCGATGGCTTCCTGCACCCCAATGCCGTGCTCGATGCCGCCGGGTTGACGCTGCGCAAGGGCTTTCCCGAAAGCTATGACACGGCGGCGATGGCGGCGGTGCTGGCCGGGCTGAAGCATTGTTCGACCTTGGGCGCGGTGCCGGTGCCGGCCTACAGCCATGTCACTTACGACGTCGATCCGGCTGCGGCGCGCACCATCGCCGGGGCCGATATCGTGCTGGTCGAAGGGCTGGGCCTCGCGCCAGCGGCAGACGGCACGCGCCCGCCGCTGGATCTGCTGCTCTATATCGATGCGGATGAAGCCGACATTATCAACTGGTTCGTCGCCCGCTTCATGGGCCTGTGGGCGGCGGCCGCCGATGATCCGACCAGCTTCTATGTCCGCTTTCGGCACATGAGCGAGGCAGAGGCGCGCAGCTTTGCACTGTCGGTGTGGAACGGCATCAATCGCCCCAACTGGCTGGACCATATCGCGCGGGCGCTGCCGGTGGCTGATATCGTGGTGAAAAAGGCCGGCGATCACACGTTGCGGCTGCTGCGACCTTAGGCCTTACCGCTGTTCCAGCAGGCTGATCACATCATCCACGGGGGTTCCGGGCGGCGGGCGCTGCATCTGCGTGCCCGGCACCACCGCCTGCGGATCGGCCAGAAACGCCCGCAGCGTCTCGCGCGTCCACACCAGCCCGCCAGCCCCGGCTGCCCGCATCGCCGGGCTATAGCCGAAATCCGGCAGCGTTCCCGCCCGCCGCCCGATCACGCCGGCCAGATTGGGTGCCGGCAGGCCGCTTTCGCCGGCCACATTGCTGTGGCACGAAATGCAATAATTGAACGCCAGCGCCGGATTGGCCGCCGCCAGCAGCAGCGCCGCTGCCATCATCCGGGTTTGCCGGTTTCCACCAGCATCACCCGGTCCAGCCCGCTTTCCGGCAGGTAGATCTCGCCCTTGCGGCCCAGGATCTGGCGAACATTGGCCTTGGGGCCAGAGCCGGGATAGGTGCCGACAATCTTTTCGGCCTTGGTATCAAATGCGATGGTGACGTTGCCGGTCCATTCCGTCACCCAGGCGATATCCCTGTCATCCACATACACGGCATAGGCGCGCGGCTTCTCGCCCGGCATCTTCCAGCGCTGCCACTGGCCGGTGGCCGGCACATAGCGCGCCAGATAGCCGCTGTTCCATTCCGAAACCCACAGCCGGCCCTTGCTGTCGGACCAGACGCGCCGGGCGCCGCTGCCGGCCTCCGGCGGCTCCACCACGGTGGTGGCGCCGCTTTCCATGTCCACCCTGGCCAGGAAACTGCCGGCCAGGCTGACATACCAGATCTGGCCATCGGGCGTGGCGGCGATGCCATAGGGCCCGCGGCCCTTCGGCGCTGGCCACACGTCCAGCTTGCCGGTGGCGGGATCAAGCCGGCCATAGATGCCGGTCTGCCCGGTGAACCACACGCGGCCCTTGCCATCAAAGGCCGGCGTGTTGAGATTGGTGTAGCCGCTGTCAGCCGGCAATGGCCAGCGTTTGACGGCGCCGGTCACCGGGTCCACCCGCACGATGGCATTCAGGCCGCTGTCGGTGATCCACGCGGAACCATCGGGGCCCATGATGACCCCGTGCGGCGCCGATTTGTCACCCAGCGGCACCTGTTCCACCTTGCCGCTGGCGATATCGATGATGCCCAGCGCGCCCTGATGCTGCGCCGTGTACCAGATTTTGCCCGGCGGCCCCGGCGCCACATCATGGGGGTGAGCGCCCTTTGGCACCTCGAACACCCGCACCGGATGCTCCGCCTGCGCCGCCCCGGCCCACAGGGCTGCTGCCATCACCAGCATCGAAACCATCTTCATCGCCGTCTCCTCCCGCCATGTCCTCCTGCCGGTGAGGAATGCGCCAATCTGGCGCCAGTGCG
>DAITMD010000045.1:0-11505 GCA_036835345.1 Sandarakinorhabdus sp.
TCGCGGATGATGCGGATCACCTCGTCAAGGTTCAGATAGGCCTTCAACAGCCCGCCCAGCACCTCCAGCCGCGCCTCGATCTTGCCCAGCCGGTAGCGCGAGCGCGCCAGCAGCACCGCGCGCTGATGCACCAGCCAGCGGCTGAGCACGCCTGCCAGCCCCAGCACGCCGGGCCGGCCTTCATCCAGCACGTTCATGTTGAGCGGCACCCGCACGTCCAGATCGGTCAGCTTGAACAGGCTTTCCATCAGCATGGCGGGTTCGACATTGCGCGATCTGGGCGTGATGACGATGCGAAGCTGCTCGTCGCTTTCGTCGGCCACGTCGGCCAGGATCGGCAGCTTCTTTTCGGTGATCAGTTCGGCCAGCTGCTCGATCAATTTGCCTTTCAGCACCTGATAGGGGATTTCGCTGATGATGATCGTCCAGGTGCCGCGGCCCTGATCTTCCACCTGCCAGCGCGCCCGCAGCCGGAAACTGCCGCGCCCGGTGCGATAGGCCTCCGCGATGCTGCCCTGCGGCTCCACCAGCACGCCGCCGGTCGGAAAATCCGGGCCGCTGACAAAGCTCAGCAGCGCATCGGTATCGGCGTGCGGATTGGCGAGCAGGTGCAGCGCGGCATCGATCACTTCCGCCGGGTTGTGCGGCGGGATTGAGGTCGCCATGCCCACCGCAATGCCGCTGGCACCATTCACCAATAGATTGGGGAACAGGCCGGGGAACACCTCCGGCTCTTCCTCTTCGCCATTATATGTCGCGCGGAACGGCACCGCCTCTTCGTCCAGCCCGTCCATCAGGCGGATGGCGGCATCGGTCAGCCGCGCCTCGGTATAACGCATGGCGGCGGCGTTATCGCCATCGATATTGCCGAAATTGCCCTGCCCATCCACCAAAGGCACGCGCAGCGCGAAATCCTGCGCCAGCCGCACCATCGCATCATACACCGATGCATCGCCGTGCGGGTGATATTTGCCGATCACATCGCCCACCACACGGGCGCATTTTTTGTAGCCCTGATCGGGGTTCAGCCGCAGCAGCCGCATCGCCCACAGCAGCCGGCGATGCACGGGCTTCAGCCCGTCGCGCAGGTCAGGCAAAGACCGCGCCGTGATGGTGGACAGCGCATAGACCAGATAGCGATCGCCCAGCGCGGCGGCGAAGGGCGCATCCAGGATGCCGGGTTCAATCTCGTCGGGGGGCAAGCTGGCCATTGAGCCGGGTTAGCGGCGGCGGCGATGGCCCGCAAGCGGCTTTGGGATCAGGCGGTCAGCAGTGCCGCTGCCCGCGCCCGCGCCGCCTCCAGCCGCGCCTGCGCCGGGCTGCCGGCGAACAGTTCGCGCAGCAGGAAATGCCCCGACAGGCGCAGGCCCTGCACCAGCGTTTCGGCATCGGCAGCGCCGCCATCGCGCAGGAAGGCCGGCAGCACCAGCAGCCGCGCCGCATAGGGATCGCCGGCCGCGCGGGACACCGCCTGCCGCGATTTGGGCGATACATACGCCAGATCATCACGGCTGCCGGTGGCGGCACAGCAGCTCAGGTCCAGCCCCAGCCCCAGTTCGGCCAGCAGCGCCAGTTCCAGCCGCACCAGCGCCGCGCCGATGGTCAGCCGGTCCGTGCCGGCACTGGCGGCGGCAAATATGGCAGCGAACAGCGGATAGAGGCGCGGCTGCGGCACCGCTTCGGGCAGGGTGGCGGCGGCCAGCGCGGCGGCATAATCAACGATGGCCAGCCCCGCCGCGCCGTGCAGCAGGGCCATGTTGGCGATCAGTGGATGCACGGCGGCGGTGGGCAATTGCCCGGCTCTGCGCTGCGTCAGGTCCAGCGCCACCACGTTGCCGGCCTGCAGCACTGCCCGCAGGCTGCGCCCGCGTCCGCCATGCACATAGGCCGCCACCAGCCCCTGATCGGCACACAGGAAACGGCCCACCACGCCGCTCTCGCCATGCGGCAGCAGCGCCGTCACCAGGGCAGGTTCGATGCGGATCACGCCCCGTTGCCAACCGCCATCAGCGGCCTCAATCGACGAAATCCAGCCCGCTGCTGGTGTAGAGGCTGCGATCCTCGGTCCAGTCCGCCTTCACCTTCACGTGCAGGAACAGGTGAACCTTCGTGCCCAGCAGATCGGCGATGGCGATGCGCGCCGCTTCGCCGATGCTGCGGATGCGGGTGCCCCCCTTGCCCAGCACGATGGCCTTCTGCGTGTCGCGCTCGATCAATATCTGCTGGTGGATGGCCACGCTGCCGTCACGGCGCTCCTCCCATTTCTCGGTCTCGATGGTGGCGGCATAGGGCAGTTCGGCGTTCAATTGCAGATATAATTGCTCGCGGGTCAGTTCGGTGGCCATCAGGCGCGTGGTGGCGGCGGTCAACTGGTCTTCAGGATAATGCCACGGCCCGTCCGGCAGCCGGCTGGCCAGCGCCGCCTTCAGGTCATCAACACCGTCACCCGTGCTGGCCGACACAAAGAAAATCTCGTCGAACGGCAGCAGCGCATTGGCGGCGGTGGCCAGCGTGAGCAGGCGCTCCTTCACGCAGATATCCACCTTGTTCAGCACCAGATACTTCGGCTCGGTGCGGCTTTTCAGGGCTTCGATGATGGCCGGCACTTCACCCTTCAATCCGGCCTTGGCATCGATCACCAGCGCGATCACGTCCGCCTCTCCGGCACCGTCCCACGCCGCCTTCACCATGGCGCGGTCCAGCCGGCGGCGCGGGGTGAAGATGCCCGGCGTGTCGATCAGCAGCATCTGCGCGGCTTCCTGCACGGCAATGCCGATCAGGCGGGCGCGCGTGGTCTGCACCTTGGGCGACACGATGGCCACCTTCTGCCCCACCATGGCGTTGACCAGCGTGGATTTGCCGGCGTTGGGCGCACCCACCACCGCGATGCTGCCGCAGCGCGTCTGTTCCGTCATGCGTCGGTCTCCAGCCGCGCCAGCAGGGCGCTGGCGGCGGCTTTCTCCGCCTCCTGCCGGGATTTGCCGCTGCCGCAGATCGCCGGCTGGCCGCGCACCTGCACCTCCACGCTGAACATCGGCGCATGGTCCGGCCCTTCGCGGCCGACCACCAGATATTGCGGCATCCCCAGCCGGCGTTTCAGCGCCCACATCTGCAGCGCGCTCTTGGGATCGTTCAGATAGGGTTGTTCGGCGGCCATCAGCGGCCCCCAGTGGCGCACCACCAGCCGCAGCGCCGCGTTCCAGCCGCCATCGATGAACGCCGCCGCCACCACCGCTTCGGCCACATCGCCCAGCACATTGTCGCTGTCGGCCAGGCCCTTGGCGCGGCTCACCGGTTCCATGGCGATCAGCGGCGCCACGTTCCAGCCGCGCGCCACGCGGGCGTTGGCCGGGCCTTCCACCATGGCGTGCAGCCGCGCCGTCAACCGGCCTTCGGCTTCATCGTGGCTGCCATAGAGCAGGCTGGCCACAACGCAGCCCAGCACCCGGTCACCCAGAAATTCCAGCCGCTGGTAACTGGCGCCGGCAGCGCGGCTGAAACTGCCGTGGGTCAGCGCCCGGTCGAGCAGCGAGACATCGCTGAAATCATGGCCCAGCACATCGTGCGCCCAGCCCGACAGGCGGGCCAGCCGGTCGGCCTGGCCCAACCCTGCGTCAGGCAGCGGTTTCCGGCGTTTTGTCATCGGCTTTGGCGTTGAGCGCAAGCCGCGCTGCGGTCAAGCCCCCCGATGGCCCGAATTCGGCAGGACGGGGCTGGACTTACGCCGGTCGCCGCCGGAAAAGGGCAGCATGGACGTGCTCGCCCCCATCCGCGTTGCTGCCGCCGCGCCAACCGATATCGCTGCGCTGTTCGCGGCCGAGCCGGACCGGCTGACGCGCATGAGCCTGTCGGCTTGCGGCATCCACGCTGATTTCTCGCGCCTGGCGCTGCCACTGGGCGGGCTTGATCTGCTGCTGGCGGCCGCCGCTGCCGCCGATCTGGCCGGCTGGCGGGCGAAGATGTTTGGCGGCGAGATCGTCAATCCGTCCGAAGGCCGCGCTGCCACGCACACCAGCGAACGCATGGCCGGCGCCGGCAGCGACGTGGCAATGATGGCCGATGCGCTGCGCCGCGACGGCACGCGCCATCTGATCCACATCGGCATCGGCGGATCGGCGCTGGGCCCGGCGCTGCTGCTGGATGCGCTGGCGCGGGACGGTGACGGCCCCCATGTGCACGTGGTGTCCAACGTGGATGGCGAGGCGCTGCACCGCGCCATGGCCGCCTGCGATCCGGGCACAACCAAATTGCTGCTGGTCTCCAAAACCTTCACCACCGCCGAAACCCTCACCAACGCCGCCACCGCGCTGGATTGGCTGGCGGCGGCGGGCGTCGCCGATCCGGCAGCGCGCGCCATCGCCGTGACCGCCCGGCCCGACCGGGCGCGCGACTGGGGCGCGGGCGCCGTGCTGCCGTTCGCTGAAACCGTGGGCGGGCGCTATTCGCTGTGGTCGGCGGTGGGCCTGCCGCTGGCGGTGCGCGGTGGGCCGGCCATGATGGCGGCGCTGCATGCCGGGGCCGCCGCGATGGACGCGCATTTTCTTGGGGCGCCCTTCGCCCGCAATCTGCCGGTGCTGGCGGCGCTGGCCGATGTGTGGGCGGCGCACGGGGCAGGGCAGGCCGCGCGCGCGGTGTTCGCCTATGATGAACGGCTGCGGCTGCTGCCGGCGTATCTGCAGCAGCTGGAAATGGAATCGAACGGCAAGCGGGTGACGCGATCTGGCGATCCCGTGCCCGGCCCGACCGCGCCGATCACCTGGGGCGGCACCGGCACCGATGCCCAGCACGCGGTGTTTCAGTTGATCCACCAGGGCACGGTGGTCGGCCCGGTGGAGTTCATCGGGGTGATCGAACCCGGCCACAACCTGCCGGCCAGCCATCACCGGCAGTTGCTGGCCAACATGCTGGCGCAGGGCGCCGCGCTGCTGAAGGGGCGCAGTTTCGATGACGCGCTGGCGCTGTCGGGCGGCGATGTGGCGCTGGCGCCAAAACTGGCTCGGGCCAAATGCTTCCCCGGCAACCGGCCATCGTCCACCCTGCTGCTCGATCGGCTGGATGCGCCAACGCTGGGGGCACTGATCGCCTTCTACGAACATCGCACGTTCGTGGCCGCCACGCTGCTGGGCATCAACCCGTTCGATCAATGGGGGGTGGAGCTGGGCAAGGAGATGGCCGGTGCGATGCTCGCCGGGGCCGATCCGGGCTTTGATCCCTCCACCGCCGCACTGAAGGCGCGCGCCGGGCTGTAACGAACCGCTGCATCATCAGGTCGTCATATATCGGTGGCCAACTGTGCGACCGTGATCGGCAAAGGGTGCAGCAATGGCGATGGTTATCCTGAACGGCTCCAGCGGCGCGCACGACAGCGTGGACGCGCTGGCAACCCGAATTGAGCAGCACGCCGAAGCCAATGGCGAGACAGTGCGCCACTTCATCCTGCGCGAAAGCGCGGTAGGCCATTGCCTGGGCGATTTTGATTGCTGGGTGCGCACCCCGGGCCGCTGCCGCATCCCCGATGCCGGCCAGGAGATCGAGCGGGCGGTGCACGATGCCGACCGCGTTGTGCTTGCCACGCCCCTGCTCTTTGGTGGCATGGGCCCACAGCTGAAGAAGGCGGTGGATCGGCTCATCCCGCTGATCCTGCCCTTCTTCGAGCGCGCCCATGATCTCACCCACCACGCCCATCGCTACAAGCGGCTGCCGGAGCTGTTGGGTGTGGCCGTCCATGGGGACGTGATCGGCAATGAGGACTTGGCCGCGACCGAGGCCGCCCTGGCCGCCGACGCTGCACTATTTGCCGGGCTGATCGAAAGCCAGGCGCTCAATCTGGGCGCGCCGCTCTGGCATGCCACCACGCTGCACGGCGCCACGGCAGCCACTGCGGCGATCGCACCGCTGCTGGTGGCAACGGCGGCGCCCGGCAATGCATCGGGCGATGCCGCTGGCGCCACCCGAATGCTGCGCGCCATGACAACAGCGGAGCCGCACGACCGGACATGGCCCCAGCTGCCCAGCGTGGCGCTGCTTGTGGCCAGCGCGCGGCCGCCTGGCGCCAGCACCTCGCTGTCGATTGCCCGTTATCTTGCCGACCGGATGGGCGCCTACCATGCCCGGCCCGAGATTGTGATGGCGAGCGAATTTGCGCGAAGCCCAGCCAATGCTGACGCGGCAGCCGAACGTCTGGCCAGCGCCGACGTGCTGGTGGTCATCGCTCCGGTTTATGTCGACACGCTTCCCTTTCTGGCTGTCCAGGCCTTGCAGGCTGCCGCCTTGGCGCGTGCCGGGCGGCCGCCCGGCACGTTGATGCGCCACGGCGGCCTGCCGCAGCGCGTGGTGGGCATCATCAACTGCGGCTTTCCCGAACCCGAACACACACGCTTTGCGTTTGGCAACCTGCGTGCCTTCACCCGGCAGGTCGGCGCGCATTTCGCCGGCGGCCTTGCGCTGGGCGGCGGCGAGATTGTTCACGGACAGGACATGGTCGCTGCCGGTGGGGTTGCGACGCCGTGGCGCGAGGCCCTTGATGCGGCGGCGGCCAGTCTCTCCCTGGGCGGTGTCCTGTCTGCAGATCTGTGTCATGCCACGGCTCGCCCGCTGATGCCGCCGGCGCTGTATCGGCTGGCCGGCAGCATGGGGTGGCGCTTCAAGGGCCTTGGTGCCGGCCTGTGGCCTGCCCAGCTCAGGGCTCGGCCTTTCGATGTGCTCAGCGATGCCGAATGGCAGGCCGATGCCAAGCGCGGCGGCCTTGCAGGCCGGCCGTTGCGGGTGGTCGACAAACACCCGGAAACCAGCGACAGCATGACGATCTGGTTCGAGGATCCGGCCGAAAGCCGGCTCACCTGGCAGGCCGGCCAATATCTGACGCTGGACGTGGAAATCGATGGCCAGCGTGTGCGGCGCGCCTATTCGCTGGCGTCCACCCCGGACGATCCCGGCCTTGCCATCACGGTCAAGCGGGTGCCGGGCGGCCTGATGTCGAACTATCTGATCGATCATCTGGCGGTCGCGGACATCGTGCGCAGCCATGGCCCCAGCGGCACCTTCTGCCCGCACCCTGACGATCAGCGCCTGCTGCTCATCGGCGGCGGGTCGGGCATTGTGCCACTTGTTGCCATTGCGCGGCACTGGCTGCGCCATGTGCCGCAGGCCCAAATCGTGCTGCTTTACGGCGCTGCCAGCCGGGCTCGGGCCATCCACGGCGATGCGCTGCAGGCGCTTGCCGAACGCCACGCCCCCCAGTTTGCCCTGCACTGGGTGCTGGAACAGGGCGGGCCTGGCGCAGCCACCGGGGCGCTCGATGAAGCCGGCGCGGGCGCGCTGCTCGATGGGGTCGCTCCTGCCGGCTTCGATCGCATCCTGCTGTGCGGCCCCGATGCCATGCGCGCCAGCGTGCGGGCGATGCTGGCGGCGCGCGGCGTCGCTGCCGAACGGCTGCTGGAGGAAAGCTTTGCGTCGCCGCGGGCCGCCATCGGCAGCAGCGCGCCGCAGTCGATCATCCTGATCAGCCCCGGGGCGCCGGATCGCGAGATCATTGCCTTGCCCGGGCAGACCGTGCTGGATGCGCTGCTGGCAGCCGAAGCGCCAATCAGCTTTTCCTGTCTCAGCGGCGGTTGCGGCGCCTGCACCATCACGCTGGACGGCGGCGCCGACCAGGTTGTGCTGGATGAACCAAATCAGCTTGGCGCCGCCGCCCGGGCCAAGGGGCAGCTGCCGGCCTGCATCTGTCGGCCGATCGGGCCCGTGCGCCTGCAGATCGGCGCCCTCGTCGTCGCCTGACGGCTTATTCCAGCTCCCGCCACACCCCGCCAATGAGCGCCTCCACCGGGCGGAAGCGGGTCTTGTAGCTCATGCGGCCGCAGCCCTCGATCCAATATCCCAGATAGACATAGGGCAGGCCGGCGCGGGCGGCGCGGGTGATATGATCCATGATGATGAAATTGCCCATGCCCGGACGCCCGGCTTCGTCGGGGTTGTAAAAACTGTAGATCATCGACAGGCCGTCGGACTGCTTGTCGGTCAGGCAGCAGCCCACCAGCCGGCCCAGCTGACCATCATGGCCGGGCTCGCGATATTCCACGATCACCGTGTCGATGGGGGATTGTTCCACCATGTCGGCGAAATCATGGCTGTCCATCGCCGCCATGCCGCCACCGGGGTGCCGCGCCTCCAGATAGCGGCGCAGCAGCGCCCATTGTTCTTCGGTGGCCCAGGGTTCGCAGGCGTGCACCTCCAGATCGGCATGGGCGGCCAGCAATTTGCGCTGGCTGCGGCCCGGCGCAAAGCGCGCGGTGGGCACCCGCACCGAAACGCAGGCCTGGCAGCCATCGCAGCTGGGCCGATAGACAACATTCTGGCTGCGGCGAAAGCCGATGCGGCCCAGCGCTTCGGCCATCGCCGGCGCATCATCGCCCTTCAGTTCGGCAAACACCTTGCGCTCGGTCCGGCCCGGCAGATAGGGGCAGGGCGACGACGCAGTGACGAAGAAGCGCGGAAAACGATAGCTCTGGTCGGTCACCGATACCCTCGCCAAATTGTGCCGGCACGGCCCCTGAGCCGGCTTTGCACCCCCAATTACGGCGATGCTAGCGCGTGGTTGCGGGGCTGGCGAGTCCGTCTTTGGCGCAGATCAGCGCAATTTCCGCGCACTCAATCGGCTTCCACCAGCCGCACCTCATATCCGGCGGCGCGCAGCGCCTCCATCAACCGGTCGAGATGGTCACGGTCGCGGGTCTCGCACTCGATATCGGTGATCAGGCCCTTGGCCGGCAGGTTGGTGAACACGCGCTGGTGATACACCTCCAGGATGTTCACCTGCTGCTGATCGAAGATGCGTGCCACTTCAAACAACTGCCCCGGCCGGTCCTTCAGGCGGATGCGCAGCCGCGCCAGCCGGCCCGACCGCGCCAGATCGCGCAGCAGCACGTTGGCCAGCAGCCGCGTGTCGATATTGCCGCCGCACAGCACCAGCCCCACTTTCGCGCCCTTGAAGCGGCGCGGATGCGCCAGCAGCGCGGCAAGCCCGGCGGCACCGGCACCTTCCACCACGGTCTTTTCGATGCCCAGCAGCAGCGACACGGCGCGTTCCAGATCGCGTTCGCCCACCAGCACGATGTCGTCCACCAGCGCCCGCACGACCTTTTGTGTCAGCTTGCCGGGGTTTTTCACCGCAATGCCTTCGGCCAGCGTGTCGCCATCGCAAGTGGCGGTCTCGCCCCTCATCGCGGCATACATCGACGGGTAAAGTTCGGCCTGCACGCCGATCACGCTGATGTCCCGGCCGGTGGTGGCGGCATGGGCCTTGGCCACGGTGGACACCCCGGAAATCAGCCCGCCGCCGCCGATCGGCACCACCAGCGTATCCAGTTCCGGCACATCGGCCAGCATTTCCAGCCCGACCGTTCCCTGCCCGGCCATCACCCTGGCATCATCGAACGGGTGCACATAAACCAGCCCGCGCTTGTCAGCCAATTCAAAGGCATGGGCACTGGCATCGTCGTACTTCTCGCCGAACAGCACCACATTGGCGTCATGGCTTTCGGTCTGCTGCACCTTCACGATCGGGGTGAAGCGCGGCATCACGATGGTGGCCGGGATGCCCAGGCGGCGGGCGTGATAGGCCAGCCCCTGCGCGTGATTGCCGGCCGATGCCGAGATCACGCCGCGGGCCCGCTCCTCTGCGCTCAGCGACAACAGGCGATTGAGCGCCCCGCGTTCCTTGTAGGCCGCGGTGAACTGCAGATTCTCGAACTTCAGCCACACTTCGGCGCCGGTCATGGCGCTCAACGTTTCGGATTTCAGGCAGGGCGTGCGGATCACCGAGCCTGCAATGGCGGCAGCGGCAGCCTCCACATCGGCAAGGCTGATCGGCAGGCTAGCGGCCTGAGTATCGGGAAGGGCGGCGTTCATCGTTGCTCCATAACGCCGCACTTTGCCGTGCGCCAGCCTTGGTGGGCAAACTGCCGGGTTGACCATCACGGCCGCCCCTGTGCATTTTACGGTTGGTGGGTGGGAGTATCGTTCGCATGTATCGGCACGACGTCGCCGTGGAACCGGCCGACATTGATCACATGGGCCATGTCAACAATGCCGTCTATCTGCGCTGGGTGCAGGATGCGGTGGTGGCTTATTGGCAGAATACCGCGCCGCCCGAAGCCGTGGCCGGGCATCTGTGGGTCGCACTCAATCACAATATCAGCTACCGCGCGCCGGCCTTCTTGGAAGATGATGTGGTGGCCAGCGTTGCCGCCGAAGGCGTCCAGGGTGCACGCGCCTTTTTCACCACGCTGTTCAAGCGCGGCGAACAGGTGATCGCCGAAGTGAAATCCACCTGGTGCTGCATCGATGTCGCCACCAAGCGCCCGGCCCGGCTGGCGCGCGAGGTGGTATCGCTGTTCCTGCCGAACTGATTGCACGGGTGCAGGGCTGGCAGTAAGCCGCCGCCATGAGCAGATCCATCGCATTTCTGGGGCTGGGCGTGATGGGCGGGCCGATGGCGCGCCATCTGGCCGCCGCCGGCCACACACTTGCCGTCTACAACCGCACGCCGGCCAGGTCGGCGGCGTGGGTGGCCGCACACGGCGGCCGCACCGCGCCCACCCCGGCAGCGGCAGCGGCAGATGCCGATGTGGTGATCGCCTGCGTCGGCGCGGATGCCGATCTGGAGGCGGTCACGCTGGGGCCGGACGGCGCCTTTGCCGCAATGCGCCCCGGCGCGCTGTTCATCGATCACACCACGGTTTCGGCAGCGATCGCCCGCCGGCTGGCCGCCGAAGGCGATGCGCGCGGTCTGCTGGTGGTGGATGCGCCGGTGTCGGGCGGGCAGGCGGGCGCGGAAAACGCCAAGCTGACCATCATGGTCGGCGGCACGGACGCTGCGTTCGCGGCGGCCGAGCCGGTGATGCGCGCCTATGCCCTGCGCATCGGCCACATGGGCCCGGCCGGCAGTGGCCAGCTGACCAAGATGGTCAATCAGCTGTGCATCGCCGGCATATTGCAGGGCCTGTCCGAAGGGCTGGCGCTGGGCCTGAAGGCCGGGCTGGACATGGACGCGGTGGTGGAGGTGATTTCCAAGGGCGCCGCCCAAAGCTGGCAGATGGACAACCGCGCCCGCACCATGACCCGCGGCGAGTTTGATTTCGGTTTCGCGGTGGACTGGATGCGCAAAGACCTCGGCCTCGCGCTCGACGAAGCCCGCCGGCTGGGCGTGCCGCTGCCGCTGGCGGCGCTGGTCGATCAATTCTATGCCGATGTGCAGGGCATGGGCGGCAACCGGCAGGATACCAGCAGCCTGATCCGCCGATTGGTGAAATGACGCTTCACTACCGCCCGGCCAGCCTGCCAGACGACGAAGCGCTGCTGATCGATCTTGCGCACGAATATCTGGGTTTCGTGTTTTCCGGCGTGGCGGCGCGCTTTGGCGTGGCGCTGTCTGATATCTTCCCCGGCGGCGATATCCGCGCCTATCTGCCCGGCCAATTGCCCAAGACGCTGGGACCGGGGCCGCCG
>DAITMD010000046.1:0-11390 GCA_036835345.1 Sandarakinorhabdus sp.
CACCGATCAGGCTGGCCACCTGCTCGCGGGCCAGCTCCACGGCGGCCTTGGCCTGATAGCCCCACAGATGCGCGCTGTGCGGATTGCCAAAGCCGGCCACGCCCCCCGAGCCTGCCCATTCCGTCATGGCATCGACAACCGCCGGGTCAAGCGGGGTGGTGGCGCCATAATCAAGATAGAGGGGCAGGTTCATGCGGTCCTTCGCAGGCGGGATGCCATATGTTCCCACGCGGCGGCAAAGGCGTCGAGTTCTGCCATGCTGGTGGCAGGCGACAGACTGACGCGGATGGCCTCACCGGCAGCCTGGCCCAGCCCCATGGCGGCCAGCACATGGCTGGTCTTCACCTTGCCCGACGAACAGGCCGCGCCGGCCGAGACCATGATGCCGTCAAGGTCAAGCATCATCACCTGCGTTGCCGCCGCCGCGCCAGAGAGGCCGATGCTGCTGATGTGCGGCAATCGGGGTGCGGACGCGCCGTGGATCACCGCGCCGGCCGCGATCAGCCGCGCCTCCAGAACGTCGCGGCGGGCGGCAACGGCGGCCCAATCATGCTGCTGCTGCACCGCGGCGGCAAAGCCGGCGATGCCGGGCAGGTTGGGCGTGCCGCCGCGATAGCCGCGCTCCTGCCCGCCGCCGCGCTGCACGGCGGCCAGATTTTCGGGGTCGCGCAGGATCAGCGCACCCACGCCGGGCGGCCCGCCCAGCTTGTGCGCCGAAATCGCGGTGAAATCGCCAGCCGGCGGCACCAGTTTGCCAGCGGACTGGACACAATCGGTCACCAGCAGGCCACCAGCTGCCCACACCAGCGCCGAAATTTCGTCCATCGGCTGGATCACGCCGGTTTCGTTGCTGGCCTGCTGCACCGCCACCAAAGCTGGCCCGGATTTCAGCATGGCCGCCAGCGCGTCCAGATCAAGCGTGCCATCCGGCAACACCGGCAGCACCCGCGCATCGTCCCTCGCCTGCAGCACGGCGCTATGTTCGGTGGCACCCACCAGCAGGGGCAGCGCCGGCCGCGCACCGATCAGCGCCAGCGCCAAAGCCTCCGTCCCGCCCGACGTGAACACCAGCTGCTCCGGCCTGACCCCGGCAAAGGCCGCCACCGCATCGCGGCTGCGCTCCAGCAGGGCATGGGCCGCCCGCCCGCCGGCATGCACGCTCGACGGATTGCCACCCAGCGCCAGCGCATCGGCCACCGCCGCCATGGCCGCTGCGCTCACGGGCGTCGTGGCGGCGTGATCAAGATAGATGTGGCTTTTCATTGCAAGGTGCGGGCCTGCCAACCTATACGGCGGCTTTCCCCTAATCCGCCAGTGACAGGAACGCCATGCCCGAAGTGATTCTTGCCGGCCCGGAAGGGCGCCTTGAAGGCCGTTATCAGCCCGGCAACGGGCCGCGCGCGCCCGTGGCGATCATCCTGCAGCCGCACCCGGCGCAGGGCACGATGAACCATCCCATCGTGTTGGCCCTGTATCAAACCTTCGCGCGCCGCGGCTTTGCCACGCTGCGCTTCAACTTTCGCGGTGCCGGCCGCAGCCAGGGCGTGTTCGACAACGGCATCGGCGAACTCTCCGATGCCGCCAGCGCGCTGGACTGGATGCAGCAGTTCAACCCGGAAGCCCATACCACCTGGGTGGCAGGCTTTTCCTTCGGGGCGTGGATCGGCATGCAGCTTTTGATGCGTCGGCCGGAGATCAAGGGCTTCATCTCGATCGCGCCGCCGGCAAACATGTATGATTTCAGCTTCTTGGCGCCATGCCCGTCCAGCGGCATCATCATCGATGGCGAGGTGGACGAAGTGGTGCCGCCCTCTGCCGTCATCAAGCTGGTCGAGAAATTGAAGACCCAGCGCCACATCACCATCCACCACGACACCATCCCCGGCGCCAACCATTTCTTCCAGAACGAAATGGACCTGCTGATGGGCAGCGTGGACGGTTATCTGGACATGCGGCTGGCGAACGGGGGGCGCTAGGCCAGCCTGCCGCCCGGCGTCGGCACCGGCACCCCGGTCGTTTCCGGCCAGCTTAGCGGTTTGCCATCCAGCACGCGCACCGCCAGCCAGGCGAAGGCTTCGGCCTCCAGCGCGTCACCATTCCAGCCGACGGCCTCAACCGGCTCGGTTGGCACCCCGCAGCGCTGCGCGATCTCGGCCATCAGCACCGGGTTGAGCCGGCCGCCGCCCGTCACCAGCAGCCGGCCAATCGGCGGCACATGGCCCAGCGCCAGCCGCACGGTTTCGGCGGTAAAGGCGGTGAGCGTCGCCGCGCCGTCGCCCACGGAAAGCCCCCGGCAGGCGGCAATGTCCCACGCGTTGCGGTCCAGCGATTTGGGCGGCGGTGCATCGAACCACGGGTTGTCGGCCAGCGTTTGCAGCACATTGTCATGGGCTATGCCGCTGGCCGCCACCGCGCCGCCATCGTCGAAGGGCCGGCCGGTCAAGGCGCGCACCCAATCGTCGATCAGGGCGTTGCCGGGGCCGGTGTCGAAACTGCCCCACGTCCCATCCTCGGCAAACCACGTCAGATTGCCCACCCCGCCCAGATTCAATACCCCCAGAGGCCGGCCCAGTTCCTCTGAACGCGCCCGGTGATAGCCTGGCGCCAGCGGCGCGCCCTGGCCGCCGGCCGCCACATCGGCGCTGCGGAAATCATACGCCACCGGGATCTGAGTCGCGGTTTTGAGCGTTGCACCATCGCCGATCTGCCAGGTCCAGCCGCCCAGATTGCCTTGCCTGTCCGGCTTGTGCGCGATGGTCTGCCCGTGAAAGCCGATCACCGTCACATCATCGCGGCGGGTGTGGGTGGCGGCCAGCAGCCGGTGCACAGCCATGGCGTGCAGGCCGGTCGCTTCCTGCTCCACCGCATCGATCAGCGGATCGCGGGTGGGGGCCACCAGTTCCAGCGCGCGGGCCATCGCAGCCCGCAGCCGCTGCCGGAAATCCGGTTCGTAGGGAAAGAACATGAAGGCGATGGGGGTCACTTGGCCCTCGCCATCGGTTTCGATCAGCGCGGCATCGATGCCGTCCATCGAGGTGCCGGACATCAGGCCGATGGCAAGTCTGGAGCTCATGGTGCGAACGCTAGCGCAGCCGGAGCCGGCTGGCCATGGCGGCGCGCGCGGCCTATGGAATGCTGATGCGACATGCCCTGATTGCCCTGCTGATTTCGGCCCCGGCCATGGCCAATCCGCTGCCGGCGCTGGTGGCCGGCAGCGATGCGCGCAGCCCGCAACTGGCCGGCGTGGTGGGGGTGGTGGCCGATCGCAACCGCATCATCCGCGCCGAAGCGCACGGGCAGGCCGATATTGCGGCCGGCAGGGCGCTGCGGCCGGACACGCCGATGCGCGTTGCCTCGGTTTCGAAGCTGGTGGTGGCCATCGCGGTGTGGCGGCTGGCGGAGCAGGGCCGGCTGACGCTGGACGAGGATGTGTCGGTCCGGCTCGGCTGGAAGCTGCGCCACCCTGAACACCCCGATATGCCGGTGACGCTGCGGCAGCTTTTGTCGCACACCAGCGGGATCGTGGACGGGCCGGGCTATGCCTTTGCGCTGGAGGACCGGTTGCAGGATCGGTTGACGCCGCAGCACTGGGCAGCCCCGCCGGGCGGCCGCTTTGAATATGCCAATCTGAATTATGGCATCATCGCCAGCGTGATGGAGGCAGCGACCGGCGAGCGCTTTGACCGGCTGATGACCCGGCTGGTGCTGGCGCCGCTGAAGATCGATGCCGGCTATAACTGGCAGGGCGCGTCCGATGCCGCCATTGCCCGCGCCGCCGTGCTGTATCGCAAGGGCCGCAGCGAAACCGCGTGGAACCCGGCCGGGCCGTGGCTGGCGCAGGTGGATGATCTGAAGGGGCAGCGGCCCGGCTGCCCGGTCAATAGCCGCGCGAATTGTGACCTTGCGGACTACCGGCCGGGCGCGAACGGCACGATCTTCTCGCCGCAGGGCGGACTGCGCATCGCCATCACCGATCTGGCGCGCATCGGGCAACTGCTGCTGCGCGGCGGCGAACTGGACGGGGTGCGGCTGCTGAAACCGGCCACGGTGCGGGCGATGCTCACGCCGGTGTGGCAGGCGGGCGGCGCTGTTCCGGGCGATGATTATCAGGGCCAGATGCTGTGTTACGGGGCCGGGGCGCAGTGCCTGTCGGGCCGGGCCGGGGCAAGCGATCAGCCGGTGGCGCGCGCGCGCTGGTGGGGGCATCTGGGCGACGCCTATGGCCTTTTGGCCGGGCTGTGGGTGGATCAGGCGAACGGCCGCGTGATCGCCTATGCGCTCACCGGCAGCGCCGATGATCCGTTCCGCGCCCCGAAACTGCGCTCGGCCTTTTCGGCGCCGGAAGATATCATCATGGCGGAACTGGCGAAGTGACGGGGGAGGTAATGGCGGCGCTGCTGACGACATGCCATGAACGGCGCGCAACCATGGAGGACGCGCAATGATCGGTTATTCGATGTATGGCAGCAACGATCTGCCGCGCAGCTTTGCCTTTTACGATGCGGTGTTCGGCAGTGTCGGCATTGGCCGCCTGATGGAATTTCCCACCGGCGCCGTGGCCTGGGGCACCAGCTGGACCGCGCCGATGATCGCGATCGGCCCGCCCCATGATGGCCAGCCGGCCACGGTGGGCAACGGCGCGATGATCGCGGTGGTGCTCGATTCGCGTGACAAGGTGGCGGCCATGCATGCGGCTGCGCTGTCGGCCGGCGGCACGTGTGATGGCCCGCCCGGCGTGCGCGGCGAAGAAGGCCCGGGGGCGTTTTACGGGGCCTATTTCCGCGATCCCGACGGCAACAAATTGTGCGCATTCCGGGTGGGGCCAGCCTGACCGATCTGGAGATCATCGCTGCTGAACTGAAAGCCCGCGACCGGGATCGCTGGTTGGCCAGCCTCTATGCGCCGGCCAGTGCCCGCCCCGGCCTGATGGCGCTGTTCGCGCTGGACTGTGAACTGGCGCAGCTGGTGGCCGGCACCACGGATCCGATGATTGGCGAGATCCGCCTGGCCTGGTGGCGGGAGCGGCTGCAGGATCTGGACAGCGGCCGCGCCCCGGCCCAACCGTTGCTGCAGGCGCTGCTGGCGCATGTGCAGCCGGTGGTGCCCGGCCGTGAACTGGCCTTGCTGGATGACCGCTGGCTGGGCCTGATCGGCAGCGATGCGGTGCCAGAGGCGCACATAAGCGGCGGCGGGATGCTGTTTGCGCAGGCGGCACGGCTGATGGGCGGCGATGCGGGCGAGGCTGACGCGCTGGGCCGGGCTTGGGCGATAGGGGCGCTGGACGCGCTGGGCGGATCGCCTGCCGTGCGCACATCGCCGCCGCTGCGCCCGCTGCGCGCCCTTGCGGCACTGAGCGCGCGCGATGCCGCGCGGCAGCGGGCCGGGCTGGCAAAAGAGCCGCGCGGCAGCCTGCCCCGGCAATGGCGCATGCTGAAGGCTGTTGCCACCGGCCGCTGAGCCGGGGTAGCTGGGCTTTGCGGGGTCGGGATGCAGGGGGTTGTCTGTGCGCCGTATCCTGGGTTTTTTTGTTGCGCTGTCGGGTCTGCTGATTTCGGGGATGATCCTGTGGCGGGCGCCGCCGGTCACCGCGCCGGCTGCCGCACTCGATGTGCCGGGCGCCGATGCCGGCGGGCAGGATGAAGGCGCTGCCGTGCCGCTGGCCGCGCCGGCGTCCCCGATGACCGATGCCGACCGCGAGGCGCGCCGCTTCGCCCGTTATGACAAGGATGGCAGCGCCGCCATCAGCCGCGCCGAATATCTGGTCAATCGCCGCAAGGCCTTCGACAAGGCCGACACCAACCGCGATGGCCGGCTGGATTTCGAGGAGTTTGCCGCGGCCACGACCAGGAAATTCGCCCGCGCCGACCGCAACGGCGATGGCAAATTGAACGCGAAAGAATTTGCGACCACGGCGGTGACGCGCAAGCCAAAGCCGGCCTGTGTATGCCCGGCCCCTGCCGACGAGGATTAGGCCACCTTCATCCAGTTGGCCAGATCGGCCCGCGCCCGCGAAACCAGCGCCGGTTTGCGCTGATCCTTCGATGCGGGCGGCGGCAGCAGCGGCGGGAACAGGCCGAAATTGACATTCATCGGCTGGAAGGTGGCGGCCTCCGCCCCGCCGGTGATGTGGGCCAGCAGCGCCCCCATCGCCGTGGTGGCAGGCGGCGGCACCGCTTCGCGCCCCTGCCGCTGCGCAATGGCGAATCGCGCTGCCATCAGGCCAACGGCGGCGCTTTCGACATAGCCTTCGCAGCCGGTGATCTGCCCGGCAAAGCGGATCGCCGGGCGCGCCTTCAGGCGCAGCGTGGCATCCAGCAGCACCGGGGACTTGATGAAGGTATTGCGGTGCAGCCCGCCCAGCCGCGCGAACTCGGCCTTTTCCAGCCCCGGTATCATGCGGAATACCCGCACCTGCTCGGCGTGCTTCATCTTGGTCTGGAACCCCACCATGTTCCACAATGTGCCCTGGGCATTGTCCTGCCGCAGCTGCACCACCGCCCAGGCCCTGCGGCCGGTGGCGGGATTGGTCAGGCCCACCGGCTTCATCGGGCCGAAACGCGGCGTGTTGCGCCCGCGCTCCGCCATCACCTCGATCGGCATGCAGCCGTCGAAATAGGGCGTGTTCGCCTCCCACTCCTTGAACATGGTCTTCTCGGCGGCCAGCATCGCATCGATGAAGGCTTCATATTGCTCTTTGTCCATCGGGCAGTTGAGGTAATCGCGCGTGTCTCCCTTGTCCCAGCGGCTCTGGAACCAGGCGATGTCGCGGTTGATCGAATCGAAATGGATCACCGGCGCGATGGCATCGAAAAACGCCAGCGCATCCTGTCCGGTCAGCGCGCGGATGGCTTCGGCCAGCGGGGTGGCCGTCAGTGGCCCGGTGGCGATGATGACGCTGTCCCACGCTTCCGGCGGCAGGCCGGCGATCATCTCGCGCATGATGGTGACGTTTGGATGCGCCATAAGCGCAGCGGTGACGCCGGCGGAAAACTGATCGCGGTCCACCGCCAGCGCTGATCCGGCCGGCACCCGCGCCCTGTCCGCCTCGCGCATGATGAGCGAGGAAAAGGCGCGCATTTCCTGATGGATCAGGCCCACGGCATTGTTGTCAGGGTCATCGCTGCGGAAGCTGTTGGAGCAGACGAGTTCGGCCAGGCCATCGGTCTTGTGCGCCTGTGTGCCATGGGGACCGCGCATTTCGTGGATCACCACCGGCAGGCCGGCCTGGGCGATCTGCCAGGCCGCTTCCGATCCGGCCAGGCCGCCGCCGATGATATGGATGGGATTGGTCATGCGACTCTTTTTGGCGGTGGCGCGGCGCAAAGACAAGCGGTGCGGCCCGGTGGCTGTGCGGAACCACAGGAAATATGCCGCACTGCAAAAAAGCTTTGGCAAAAGGCAGCCATCTTGGCTTTCCAAGGCGAAACCCCCCGGCTATACGAACCCCGGACGCGGCCAGAAGCCGCCGGTTCTGGGACGAGACATGCTTCTGCAAACGGCCAGCCTGTGGCCGCCTCAACACTCTGATAAGTGCCGGTCATGCCAAAGCTGACCGTCGATGGAACCGAGGTGGAAGTTCCCAACGGTGCCACCGTGCTGCAGGCCTGTGAAGCGGCCGGGGCCGAGATTCCGCGTTTTTGCTATCACGAACGCCTGTCCATCGCCGGCAACTGCCGCATGTGTCTGGTGGAAATGGAAAAGGCCCCCAAACCGGTGGCCAGCTGTGCCATGCCGGCCGCCGACGGTCAGGTGATCTTCACCCGCAGCGAAAAGGTGAAGAAGGCCCGCGAAGGGGTGATGGAGTTTCTGCTCATCAACCACCCGCTGGATTGCCCGATCTGCGATCAGGGCGGCGAATGCGATCTGCAGGACCAGGCGCTGGCCTATGGCAAGGGCAGCAGCCGCTATGATGAAAACAAGCGGGCGGTGACCGAAAAATACATGGGTCCGCTGATCAAGACGGTGATGACGCGCTGCATCCACTGCACCCGCTGCGTGCGCTTTGCCGAGGAAGTGGCCGGCGTGGAGGAAATCGGCGCCATCGGTCGCGGCGAATCCATGCAGATCACCAGCTACCTTGAAAAGGCCGTCACGTCCGAAGTGTCGGGCAATGTGATCGATCTGTGCCCGGTGGGTGCGCTCACCTCCAAGCCCTATGCCTTTCATGCGCGGCCGTGGGAGCTGAAGAAAACCGATTCGATCGACGTGATGGACGCGATCGGCAGCAACATCGTGGTCGGCAGCCGCGGAGCCGCCGTGATGCGCGTGACGCCGCGCATCAACGATGATGTGAACGAGGAATGGCTGGGCGACAAGGCGCGCTTTGCCGCCGATGGCCTGGCAGAACGCCGGCTCGACAAGCCGTGGGTGCGGGTGGGCGGCCGGCTGCAACCGGCAAGCTGGGCCGAGGCTTTTGCCGCCATCGCCGCTGGTCTGAAAGGCCTGCAGGGCAGTGAGATCGCCGGCATCGTGGGCGATCTGGCCGCCGTGGAGGATATGGCGGCCTTCAAAGATCTGCTGAATGCGCTTGGCGCTGAGCGGATCGAAAGCCGGCAGGATGGCGCGCTGTTCGAGGCGGGCGAACCAGCGAACTGGCTGTTTGGCACCGGCCTTGCCGATATCGAAACCGCCGACGCCCTGCTGCTGATCGGCACCAACCCGCGCCACGAGGCGGCGCTCTTGAACGTGCGGCTGCGCAAGGCGGTGCGAAAGGGCGGCGCGGCGGCGTTCAGCATCGGACCGGCGGTGGATTTGAGCTTCCCGCTCACCGATCTGGGCGATGATGCGGCGGTGCTGAACAATTTGCCCGCCGCCGTGACGGGCGCGTTTGGCATGGCGCAGCGCCCGGCGATTGTCGTTGGCATGGGCGCGCTGCGCACCCCTGGCCTGTATGAAGCCGCCCGGGCTGCCGCCACGCGGTTGGGCGTCTTTCGGGAGGATTGGAACGGCTTCAACCTGCTGCACACGGCGGCCGCGCGCGCCGGGGCGCTGCGTATGGGCCTGGCCGTGGATGGCGGCGTGAACGCGCTGCTGGGCGATGCCCGGGTGAAGGCGCTGTTCCTGCTGGGCGCGGATGAAGTGGCTGTCCCGGCTGGCCAGTTTACCGTCTATATCGGCACCCATGGTGATCGCGGTGTGGCCAACGCCGATGTCATCCTGCCGGCGGCGGCCTATACCGAAAAGGCCGGGACCTATGTGAACATGGAAGGCCGGGTGCAGCGCGCGCTGAAGGCGACGCAGCCGCCGGGCGACGCGCGGGAGGACTGGACGATCTTCCGGGCGCTGTCATCGGTGCTGGGCAGCAAGCTGCCCTATGATGATCTTTCGGGCCTGCGCCGCCGCATCGCGGCTGAGTGGCCCGATCTGGCCGGTGACGGCCTGATCGATCGGGCGGCAACGCTGCCGGCGATGAAGGCGAAGGCCCCCAAGGGCCCGCTCCATCACATCTACAGCAATTATCAGCTCACCAACCCCATCGCCCGCGCCAGTGCCACCATGGCGGCCTGCGTATCCTCACTGGTTTCAGTGCAGGAGGCGGCGGAATGACCTTCACTGGCTGGTTCGTCGAACAGTTCGGGCAGGGGCTGGGCTGGTTCCTCGCCAATCTCGTGCTGATCCTCGCCATCGCCCTGCCGGTGATGGTGGGCGTGGCACTGGCGGTTTACGCGGACCGCAAGATCTGGGCGGCGATGCAGATGCGGCGCGGGCCGAACGTGGTCGGCCCGTTCGGGATTTTGCAGACCTTTGCCGATGCCGCCAAATTGTTCCTGAAGGAAACCATAATCCCCACCGGCGCTTCGCAGGGCGTGTTCCTGTTGGCGCCGATGATCAGTTTCACCCTGGCCCTGGTGATCTGGGCGGTGATGCCGTTCGATGCCGGCATGGTGCTGGCCGATCTGAACGTGGGCCTGTTGTTCGTGTTCGCGGTGTCGTCGATGGGTGTTTACGGCATCATCATGTCGGGCTGGGCGTCCAATTCCAAATATGCCTTTCTGGGCGGGCTGCGCTCGGCGGCGCAGATGGTCTCCTACGAAGTCTCGATGGGATTCATCCTGGTCGCGGTGATGATGTACGCGCAGAGCCTGAACCTGTCGGACATCGTGCTCAGCCAGCAAGGCAATGTGCTGGGCATATTGAACGGCAACATCTTCAATCCTTTGCTGTTCCCGATGGGCATCATGTTCTTCATCGTGGCGCTGGCCGAAACCAACCGGCCGCCGTTCGATCTGCCCGAAGCCGAGGCGGAACTGGTGGCCGGCTATCAGGTCGAATATTCGTCCATGGCCTTCGCGCTCTTCTTCCTGGGCGAATATGCCAACATCCTGTTCATGTGCGCGCTGATCCCCACATTGTTCCTGGGCGGCTGGCTGCCGCCGCTGGACCTGCCGTTCCTGTATCTGGTGCCGGGCTTCGTGTGGTTCCTCATCAAGATGGCGCTGATGTTCTTCCTCTTCGCCTGGGTGAAGGCCAGCGTGCCGCGGTATCGTTATGATCAGCTGATGCGGCTGGGCTGGAAGGTCTTCCTGCCACTTTCGCTGTTCTGGGTGGTCGTCGTGTCGGGCTGGCTGATGTTCACCGGCCATTTTGCGGCGCTGCCGGCATGATCGGCTTGATCTCATTGGCTCTGGCAGCGGGCTTGCCGCAGACAACGGTTGAGTTGTTCAACTGTGACTTTGTTCAAGTGGATCGGTTTGATGCGAACGATGAACCCGTTGTGGGTAAACGTCATCATCCGTTGATGATATTTGTTCGCCGGCCAGTAAAGTTAGTTCCTATGGCAGACGTGTTTCTTATCAAGATTTTAGATCCGACTGGCATTGTCCACCCGGGATTTTCGCAGGCCTTTATAGGCGATGATCGCGGGACGATTTTTCGAGGTCGTCGACAAGGAGCCAGCAATTTCGACGTCCTTGTTGAGCCACCTGTAAATGGAAAGCAGGGCCGCAAGGCTTGGGTTCTGCCAAAGGAACTGCCAAAAGACATGACCAAGCCATTTCCCAAACAGTCTCCGATGTTCATTGGCGTCTGCAACACCGGTTCTGGTCCTGCTGTTGAAAAAATGCTCAAGGCACCACAATGACCGCGCTGCTCCGCTCCGCCAAGTCGCTGCTGCTGCTGGAGTTCATCTCCGGCATGTGGCTGACCCTGAAATATTTCTTCCGCCCCAAGGCGACGCTGAACTACCCGTTCGAAAAGGGCCCTGTCTCCCCGCGCTTCCGCGGTGAACATGCGCTGCGCCGCTACCCCAATGGCGAGGAACGCTGCATCGCCTGCAAATTGTGCGAAGCGGTGTGCCCGGCGCAGGCCATCACCATCGAAGCCGAACCGCGTGAGGACGGTTCGCGGCGCACCACGCGCTATGATATCGACATGACCAAGTGCATCTATTG
>DAITMD010000047.1:0-3713 GCA_036835345.1 Sandarakinorhabdus sp.
TTGACGCCGCCTTTCAGGATCATCTGGCAGAAGCGCAGATATTCGCCGGCGGTGCCGATCATGCCGCCGCCGCCGCTGTGAAATTCGGCCTTTTCGCCGCCACCAAAATGCACCGGGAACGGCGCCAGGCTGCCGTCTGGCAGGCGCGCGTGCAGCGGCACCAGCCGGGCCTTCACCGCATCATCAAAGCCAAAGCCGGTATCGGCCAGCAGCATCGGACCGGTGACATGGTGCAGCAGATAATCCCCCAGCGTGCGCCCGCTCACCCGCTCCACGGCCTGCCCGGCCCAATCGGTGGAGACGCCGTAAATCCAGCGCGTGCCCGGATCGGCCAGCAGCGGCAGCTGGATGCTGGCCTTGCTGCCCGGCGCGGCGGGATTGAGTGCGCGCCACTGGGTCAGCTCGGCCGACATGAATTCATAGCCCAGCCCGCTGGTGTGGGTGAGCAGTTGCCGGAGCGTGATCGGGCCGGCCGCCGGGCGGGTGACGGGCTGGCCGGCATCGTCAAAGCCTTCCAGCACCTCGGGGCTCGCCAGTTCGGGCAGCACCGCGCCAATATCAGCGTCCAGCGCCAGCTTGCCCTGCTCCACCAGCTGCAGCGCCGCCACCGATGTGAGCGCCTTGGTCATGGAGGCGATCTGGAACAGATCATCCACCGCCAGCGGCGGGCCACCGGGGCCCTTGGTGCCCACGGCGACTTCGCAGATCGTGCTGCGCGCGCGGCCCACGGCGGCCACCGCGCCGGGGATGCCGGCGGCGGCAAGGCCGGACTTCAGTGTCTGGATGATGCGGTCCTGCATGCTGGCCTCCCCCGTTTTGCGCCAGCTTAGGCCAGCGCGATCAATGGCGGAAGTGGCGCATGGCGGTAAAGACCATCGCCAGGCCGCGCTCATCCGCTGCCGCAATCACATCCTTGTCGCGGATCGATCCGCCGGGCTGGATGATGGCGGTGGCGCCGGCTTCGGCCGCCGCGATCAGGCCATCGGGGAAGGGGAAGAAGGCATCGGATGCCACGCAGCTGCGAACCGTGCGCGGCTGCGCCCAGCCGGCGGTTTCGGCGGCATCGATGGCCTTGCGCGCCGCGATGCGGGTGGAATCCAGCCGGCTCATCTGCCCCGCCCCGATGCCGGCCGTCGCGCCGCCATTGGCATAGACGATGGCGTTGGATTTCACGTGCCGCGCCACGGTCCAGGCGAACAGCAGATCGGTCCATTCGGCGTCGGTCGGCGCGCGCTTTGTCACCACCTGCACGGCGTCTCGGCCAATGGCGCCATTGTCGCGGCTCTGCACCAGCATGCCGCCGGAAATCGGCTTCAGCATCAGGCCGGGGCGGCGCGGATCGGGCAGATCGGCGATCAGCAGCCGCAGATTCTTCTTGGCGGCAAAGATGGCGCGCGCCGCATCGTCTGCCCCCGGTGCAATCACCACTTCGGTGAAAATCTGGGTGATCGCCTCGGCGGTCGGGCCGTCCAGCGGCTGGTTGACCGCGATGATGCCGCCAAACGCCGAAACCGGATCGCAGGCAAAGGCCTTGGCATAGGCATCGGCCAGTGATGTGCCGATGGCGACACCGCACGGATTGGCGTGCTTGATGATGGCGCAGGCCGGTGTGCTGCCGCGCCATTCGGCGATCAGGTCCAGCGCACCATCGGCATCATTCAGATTGTTGTAGCTCAGCTCCTTGCCCTGCAGCTGGGTGGCGGCCGCCAGACCGGTGGCACCGGTTTGCGGCAGGTACAGCGCCGCCTGCTGGTGCGGGTTTTCGCCATAGCGCAGGGTTTCCTTGCGGGTCAGCGCGATGGGCAGCACCGGCGGGAACTGCTCGCCCTGATCGGCAAAGGCGAACCAGCTCGCCACGGCGGCATCATAGGCGGCAGTGTGGGCAAAGGCGGCGGCGGCAAGGCGGCGGCGCAGCGCCAGCGGGGTGGCGCCATCATTGCCGTTCAGGGCGGCGATGAAATCATCATACTGGTCGGGGCTGGTCAGGATCGCGACGAATTCATGGTTCTTGGCCGATGATCGCACCATGGCCGGGCCGCCGATGTCGATATTTTCGATGATGTCAGGCCGGGGCGCGCCCTTGGCCACCGTGGCGGCGAACGGATAGAGATTGATCACCGCCAGATCGATGGCCCCGATGCCGTGCGCCGTCATCGCCGCGACATGATCGGCGTTGTCGCGCAGCGCCAGCAGGCCGCCATGCACGCGCGGGTGCAGCGTCTTGACGCGGCCGTCCATCATTTCCGGGCTGCCGGTCAGTTCGGCCACGTCCTTCACCCTGTGGCCCAGCGCCCTGAGTGCCGCCGCGGTGCCGCCGGTGGAGACCAGCTCCACGCCCAGCGCCGCCAGCGCCGCCGCAAGAGGTTCCAGACCCGCCTTGTCGGAAACCGACAGCAGCGCGCGGCGGATGGGAACGAGATCGGTCATTGCGGGGCTTTCAGGCGGACGGCGGATGCGGCAAGCGCCTAGCGCCTGAACCGCGGCTTGTCAGCTCTCACTTGCCAGAATCACTTGCCAGCCCGGGCGAAACTCCAGTGGATATCGGCGGCGCATTTTTCGGTGGTGCCGGAAATCACCAGCTGCTGCGTGCGGTGGATCGTGCCTTCGGCGTCAACCCACAGCGATGGTTCGATCTGCAGGCGGCCGCTGCCGCTGTCCAGCCGCGCCTTGAACGCCCAGATGCGCCCGCCCGGTGTCTTGAGCAAGGCGCCCATGCCATCGGCGGTGGGTGTGGCCGACACGCCGGCCCCCAGGTGGAAGCGCGCATCAAAGCTGCGTTCGCTGCGCCGCTGCAGCAGGCGGGCCGGCGCCGCCTCGATCAGATCCTCGCCGGCCACTTCGCTGCCATCGGCCGACAGGAACAGCCGGCGGCGCACCATCAGGCCGTAACGGCGGGCATAGCCATTGTGGCCGGTTTCGATCATCTGGCCATCGGCCGTGGTGCGCGTGGCCAGCGTCACCTCTTCCACGCCGGCCCCCAGCGTGCCGTCATCGCGGATGCGGGTGCTGTTGGTATCGGCGATCACCAGCGTGGAATGGGCTGCGGTGGTGGCCAGGCCGGCGGCCAGCGCCGGGGCGACCGGGCCGGCGGGCGCGCGTTCCAGCCCGGCCTCGCCGCCGCAATTGGTGACGATGCGGTCTGGCCCGTCGCTCAGTTCAAAGGCCAATGTGCCGGCGTGGCCGCAGCTGGACAGGCGGGCGGCGGGCGGCGGGCCGGCATCGATCACCACCACGCTGCGCCCGGCCGACAGGCGGTGATAGCCGCTCCAGCGGCCGCCCCGCCTCAGTTCGGTGCCGGTCGCGGTCTTGCGCGCCACCCGTTCCAGCGCGGCACTGCCGATCACCGCGCCGCCATGCCACGCGCCCACCTGGCCATCGCCCAGCATCAGCCCGCGCAGCGCCGGCACCAGCCGGGCCAGCGTATCGGCAAACAGCGGCGGCGCGCGGCTGCCCACGGCTTCGGGCGCAGTGCCGGCAAACAGCAGCAGATCGGCCAGCGCCAGCGCATCCACCGGCGCGCGGGTGGCAATGCCGCCATCGGGCAGCACCAGCGCCGGCAGCAACGCCTGCAGGCCGGCCAGCGCGGCGGCGGCGCGCACCTCTCCGCCGGGGATCAGCGTGCCGGCAGCATAGAGCCCGCACAGGGCCCTGGCGCGGCCCACGCCTTCGGGCGCGCGGCGCGCGGCGCGATCAAGGTGGCGGGCCCAGGTGGC
>DAITMD010000047.1:3723-11176 GCA_036835345.1 Sandarakinorhabdus sp.
CGCCGACAGCACGGCCGAGCGATAGACCTGATTGGTGGACGACAGGATCAGCGGCGCATGGCCCAGCGCCAGCAGCAGGCGCATGCCGGTGATGTCGGCGCGCCAGCCCGCCGCATCATATTCCGGGAAACTGACCAGCCAGCGCTCCACCAGCGTTTCGGCCGTCCTGGTGGCGGCGGCCCTGTCGGGCTGAATGGCCAGATCGCGCAGCCATTCCCAGCTGTTGGCATAAACCTGCCACGCCGGCGGGGCCGACGTGTCCTGAAAGCGGATTTCCCGCGTCATCTGGGTGTGGCCGGCGTGGATCATGCGGCCGGCAATCAGCCGTTCGCCGATGTGCGGATCGCCGGGCACCGGATCCTGCGGCACACCCAGAAGTTTCAATGGAAAGCGCCCGCGCAGGCGCAGCCGGTGCAGCGGCGTGGCATAGACGCGGCGGGCCACTTCGGCGGTCATCCGTTCGGCAAGGGTCGGGCCGCGATCACCGCCGCCGCGCAGCAGGCTGGCGTCTTCGTCGTCTGTTGGCGGTTCACCGCCCATCAGGCGGCCAGGCCCTTCAGCGCGGCAATATTGGCGGCATATTGCGCCGCGCCGCCCCTGAAACTGGCGGTGCCGGCCACCAGCACATCGGCGCCGGCGGCGACAACGGTGGCGGCATTGGCGGCGTCCACCCCGCCGTCCACTTCCAGGTGGATCGCCCGGCCGCTGTCGTCGATCATCCGGCGCAGGCGCTCGATCTTTTTCAGCTGGCTGGTGATGAAGCTCTGCCCGCCAAAGCCGGGGTTGACGCTCATCACCAGGATCAGATCGATATCGCCCAGCACATCTTCCACCAGGCTGACCGGGCTGGCGGGATTGAGCGAGACGCCGGCCTGTTTGCCCAGTGCCTTGATGCGCTGGATGGTGCGGTGCAGGTGTGGGCCGGCTTCGGGATGGACGGTCAATATGTCGGCACCGGCATCGGCAAAGGCTTCCAGATAGGGATCGGCCGGGCTGATCATCAGGTGCACGTCGAACGGCAGGCTGCTGTGCGGGCGCAGCGCCTTCACCACGGCCGGGCCGATGGTCAGGTTGGGCACGAAATGCCCGTCCATCACATCGACATGGATCCAGTCCGCGCCGGCGGCGCTGATGGCGCGCACTTCATCGCCAAGCCGTGCGAAATCGGCAGACAATATTGACGGCGCAATGCGAACGTTGGTGGCCATGGCCATTGTTAGCAGGGGCGGCGCACAGGCGGTAGGGGGCCGCCCGCGCAAAGCACCCGGATTGGCGCAGGCAGCTGTGGATTGATCGCGCCAGTTCGGGCCCGTTCAGGCCCGTTCGCGCAGCAGCCGGCTCACCGTCTCGTCAAATTCCTGCTTGGCCTTCACGTGCAGCGCGCCGGTGGCCGGCCCGGCCCAGCCCACGTGCACTTCCTTCACCCGGCCATCGCGGCCGATGAAGATGGTGGTGGGCCACACCTTCACCGGGGCCAGCGCGCCCAGCACCTTTTTGGTATCGTCGGCATTGGGCTGGCCGGCATAGACCATCGGATAGGGCAGCTTGTAGCGCGCCATGAAGCTGGTGATCTGGCGCATGGCGCGGGCCTGATCGGTGCCATATTCAAACTGCATGCCAATCATTTCCAGGCCTTCCTTCTGCCGGCGGGCGGCATAGGGGCCAAGATACTGGGCTTCGTCGTGGCAATTGGGGCACCACGCCCCGCCGATGGAGATCACCACCACCTTGCCCTTGTAACGGGCATCGGAAAGGCTGATGAACTTGCCATCGGGCGTGGGCAGGCGGAACGACAGGCGCTCGCCGCCGGGCTTTTCCACCGCCACCGCCGTCATGGTCGCGCCGCGCTCCAGCTTCGCTGTCCACGGGTTGCCGGCGGGGCGGCTGGTGGCGGCAAAGGATGCGCCGGTCAGGGTGTCGCCGGTCAGCGCGCCCGTCCACAGGCTGGTGAAGCTGCCATCGAAGGTGGACAGTTTGAGCTGATTGCCGCTGAGTTCGCCCGACAGATAGCGCATGTCGCCCGACGGCAACTGCACCGTGCCCGATACCTGCGATCCGGTCTGTTTCAGGATCAGCAGGCCCTTGGCCTTGTTGTCACCCGCCGTCAGGTTCCAGCGGCCGGTGACGTTGCCGGCCGGCTTCACGGCGGTTGGCGTGAAGCGCCACGCCCCGCGTTCGGCCCGCGCCGGCAGCACGACAGTGCCGGTGGAGCGCAGCACGGTGGCGGCGCCGGCCAGCTTGCCATCGGCACCGGCCTTCAGCTCCAGCCGGCTGTTGTAACTGGGGAAGGTGAGGGTGATTTCGCCGGCGGTGACGCTCACCTGCTCCACCTTCAACCGCTCCGGCGGGTTGAGGATGAAGGCCTGCGGGCCGGCCTTGGTCTCACGCACGTCCAGCGTGAAGGGCAGCGGGCCGCCGGGATGGTTGTCAAACGTCACCCGCCACTGGCCGTGCAGGCCGGCAGCACTGGCAGCGGTGGTGAGGCCAGCCATCAGGCCGGCGGCGATCAGTGTGTGGAATTTTGTCATCATCGTCCCCCAAGACGTCATTGCCCGCCGCGGCTCAACCCCGGCTTTTCTTGGCTCCCCGATAGCAGGGCTATTCGTTCCGGCCCATCTCCTCTGCGGCCTTGCGCGCCGCGTCGGCGGCGGACAGCACATCCCACGCCGCCTGCACGGCGCGGAACCGCTCGGCGGCTTCCGGGTTGTTGCCGGCAACATCGGGGTGGCTGGCCTTGGCGGCAGCGCGCCAGGCGGCGCGGGCGGCGATGATATCGGCATCCGCCTCCAGCCCCAGCACCCGCAGCGCATCCAGTTCGGCGCGGCTGCGGCTGCCGTCACCTTCGCCGCCCCAGCTCCAGTGGCTGGCACGGCGATAGCGGCGCTGGCCGGCTTCGTCCTTCTCGCGGGCGGCGGCTTCTTCGGCGGTAAGGCCGCGAAAATAATCCCAGCCGGCGTTATACTCGGCGGCGTGCGCTTCACAGAAATACCAGCGTTCCGGGCTGTTGGGGGCCTTGGGTGCCGGGCGGTCGCCCACGTTGGTGCAGCCCTCGCGGTCGCACAGGCGCACATTGGCGGCGGCGCTGCTGCCCTCATAGCTGCGCCAGCGCGGGAATCCCCAATCATTGCCTCTGTTGAACCGTGCCACGTGCCGGCGTCCTCCAATCGATCTTCATATGTCATTGCCGCGCTGCGGGCGAGTCTGCCAATGCCGCCGCTTGCGCGTCTGGACGGCGGACGCAATGCCGGGCAGGCTGCTGACAGATGCTCAGCCTGCTGACCACGCGGCGTTTTGGCCCCCTGTTCGTCACCCAGTTGCTGGGCGCTTTCAACGACAATCTGTTTCGCACCGCGCTGGTGTTCATCGTCGCTTATGATCTGGCGGCGGGCGATCCGGACCGGGCGGCGTTTCTGGCCTCGCTGGCCGCCGGGCTGTTCATCCTGCCTTATCTGCTGTTTTCCGGCATCGCCGGATCGGCGGCCGATATGCGCGACAAGGCGGCGGTGGCCCGGCTGGTAAAGCTGACGGAGATCGGCTTCATGGCGCTGGGCTGGCTGGCGCTGTGGCTTGGGTCGCTGCCGCTGGCGCTGCTGGTGGTGTTTCTGATGGGCTGCCACTCCACCCTGTTCGGGCCGGTGAAATATGCGATCCTGCCGCAGCATCTGCGCCCCGGTGAGCTGATCGCCGGCACCGGCATGGTGGAGGCCGCGACCTTCGTGGCGATCCTGCTGGGGCAGGTGGCCGGCGGACTGCTGGCAACGGCGGCGGTGGGGCCGGTGGCCTGCAGCATCGCGCTGATCGGCTGGCTGGCGGCGCGCGCCATTCCGCCGGCACCGCCCGAACGCGCCGGCGCCATCATGTGGAACCCGTGGCGCAGCGGGCGCGCCGCGATATCGCGCGCGCTGGGCAATCGCCGGCTGCTGGTGGCGACGCTGGCGATTTCCTGGTTCTGGGCACTGGGCGCGGTTTACACGAGCCAGTTCGTGCCACTGGCCCGCAACGTCATGGGCGGCAGCGAGGCCGTGGCGACGCTGTTCCTGGCAATATTTTCGGTGGGCATCGCGGCGGGATCGCTGGCGGTGGCGCGGCTGCTGAACGGGCGGCTGTCAACATCGGTGTGCGCCGCCGCCGGGCTGGCCATGGCGCTGGCCGGTGTGGATCTGTATTTTGCCATCGGCGGCGTGGGCGCGGCGCCCAAGGATGTGCCGGCCTTCTTCGCGGCGCTCTCTGGCTGGCGGGTGGCGGCCGATCTGTTCGTGCTGGCGGCAGCGGGCGGGGTGTTTTCGGTGCCGCTCTATGCCGTGTTGCAAACCGCCGGCGAGCCGGCGAATCGGGCCAGCGCCATTGCCGCCAACAACATCCTCAACAGCCTTTTTCAGGTGGCGGCGGTGCTGGCGGTGGGTGCGGCGGTCGGGGCAGGCGTTGGCGCGGCCCTGGTGCTGATGCTGTCGGGGCTCACCGTGCTGGTGCTGCTGCCCGCCCTCCGCAGCCTGTCCCGAAGCGCCTGAACAGCTGAAAAATCGATATTTTTTGCCGCCGTGCAACCCGGCGTGGTTTCGATCCGTAAATGGTCCGTGAATATTCGTGGTTAATGCTGGTCAACAGTTATTATCAGTATTTGAAAATTCGATATTACTTGCTATTAGCGTTGATATGGATTAATCACAGTATCAGTAGCGAGGGATTGAGTATGTATCGTTTTGCGTTCCGCGTCGTCGCGGTTGCGGCAGCTATCGCCGTATCGCCTGCGCCAGCAATGGCCACTGTGGTCATCGCCAATTTCGGCGGTACTGCCGCCAACGCCAGCAGTTTCACCTATGTGTCGCCGTCGCTCACGCTGACGGTGGAGGCGCGCCGCTTCTCGGTGTTGCCAGCATCGCTCACCAGCCTGACGCAACTGTCGTCCACAGACATGCTGGTCAGCCGCACGGTGCCCGGTATCGGCGTCGCCGGCGGCGCTTCGGCGCCGCAGATCGATACCAATCAGGCCGCCCGGCGCGAGGGGATATTGATCAGCGGCAGCGCTGATTTTTCGCTGCGGGGCATGCGCCTGTCGTTCATCGACAATGACGACACGCTGCAGGTCTACGGTGTTGACGGCAACACTCTGGTCTCGCTGGGCTATCCCGGCGTGATCCGCGCCGGTCTTGCCGGGCCGAACAGCGGCCTGTCGCTGCTGGCCGGTCAGGCCACCGGGCCGGCCTTTGCCGGTGGCACGAACAGCGGCACCCAGGCGCTGGCTCTGGTCAATCCGACCGATCGCTTTTCCGCTTTCTTTTTCACCACGCGTGAACGCGGTGATGCCGCCTATCTGGGCACGCTGGGACAGGGTTATCGCATCGATTCGCTTACCGTTGGTGTGCCGGAAGCCGCCACGTGGGCTATGCTGATCGCTGGCTTTGGCATGGTGGGTGCCGCCAGCCGCCGGCGTCGGAGCTGCGTGACCGCCTGAGCCGGGGGGATCAGGGTCGCGCCGGAAGGCCCGTCGGCACCGCCGACGGGCCTTCATGCGTTTCAGGGTCTGGCATCGCGGCGATCCACTGCCGGATCAGCGCAATGCCTTCGGCATGGGCCATCGATCGGCCGAACTGCGGCATCATGATGCCGGGATCGCTGGAGGCCATGCGGTGCAGCAGGATCGAACGGTCGGGCTGGCCCGGCGCAATGCCGAACATCAGCCCACCCGATCCGCGTCCGGCCGCCACCGGGCGTTTCAATATGCCCAGATGTGCAGGTTCGGTTTCCTCCGGGTTCAGATACAGCCCGCTGTTGGAGGCAAAGCCGCTGCGATCATGGCAATGGCCGCAATTGACCGCCAGATAGGCCCGCGCCCGCGCCTCCAGCGGTTCGGCCGGATCGTCCCAGCGCGCCAGCCGCGGGCGGCCCGTGGCGGGCAGGCCCGCAAGCCGGCCGGATGCTGCCCATTGCACCAGCTGGTTGGCGCCCGTGCCGTTCAGGGCGCCGTTCAGATTGCCCGCCGTCGGCCCGATCGGCGTGATCGCTTCGCCGGCCAGATGGCATTGCTTGCACTGGTTCTGATTGGGCACGGCATAATCGATGGCAAGCGGCTGCCCATCATGGCCAGTCACGGCCACGGCCACCCGCTTGCCGGCGCGCTTCAGCACGGCGCCGTCTTCTTCTTCCACGTAAGATAGCGCCGCCCAGCCGGACGCGCGGTGGATCAAAAGGCGGGTCTCGATCGGCCGCAAAGCTTTGGTAGGCTGGCGCAGATCGGCCGGGAAGGCGAAGCGCTTGACAATCACCGTGCCCACCGGAAAGGCCAGCACGCCGGCGGCGCGCCAATCGGCCTTTGCGCCGGGCGGCATCCATACATAACGCGCCTTTTCGGCGCCATCGGAAAACAGCGGCGTGTTGAGCGTATAGGGCCGCACGCCGGGCGCGGGATTGCCGGCGGCATCGAACAGCCCATAATCGGCCAGACGCGGCGCATCGGCCTTCATCAGCAGATCGGCATCAACCACCGGCGCCGGTGCGGCCCCCAGCAGCAGGAACGCTGCCAGCCGCCGCTTCACCGGCTGCGCGCTTCCAGTTCGGCCGGCAGCGTGATGTTGCTGCGCGTGCTTACCGCAGCCGCTGCGACGGGCATCGGCGCTGGCCTGGCGGCGCTGGGCGGCGTGCCCTGCAGGCCAAGGTTCAGCGTGATGCCCGGCGCATCAGAGATGATGCCGCCATCGGCCACGCCCTCGCCGCCGCCCGGTATCGTATACCGGGTCACGCCGTCCCACATCACCGGCGGCACGGTGCCGCCCACGGCGGCGGCAATCTCCTTGCCGCCCTTGAACGCCGGAGCGGTGCCGTTGCCGGTGAAACGATTGTTCACCACCCGCACGCCGCGCGGCAGCGGGTTATAGGCCTTGTCGGTGAAGGCCTGGGTGTAGGCCACGATCATTACGCCGTTGCCGTTGTTGCCGGTCACGTCATTGCCGCTCACTTCCACGTTGCTGTTGGCCATCACCATGATGCCGGTGCCGGGCGGCACGCCGGCCACGATATTGCCCGGCGCGGCGAAATTGGGGTGATTGTTGGCCACCACCTTGTTGTCTGCCAGCCGCACGTTGCGGCCGCCCTGCTGCGGCAGATCGGGCAGATCGAACACCAGGATGCCGCCGGCATTGTTGGTGGCGATGTTGCCGATCACGTCGGCATCGTAACTATTCTCGATCTCGATGCCGGCGACGTTCATTTCGGCGCGGCTGGAGCGCACGATGATGTTGGTGGATTGGCCCACATATATGCCGGCATCGGATGCGCCCTTCACCACGCTGCGGTCGATCAGCACGTTCTTTGAACTCACCGGATACAGGCCATAGGCGCCATTGGTCGATTTCGGCCCGCCGGTCCATTCCACGCGCAGGCCGACCAGCGCGATGCCATCGCTGCCTTTTGACTTGATGCCGTTGCCGGCCGGATTTTCGATGCCCAGATCGCGCAC
>DAITMD010000048.1:0-6381 GCA_036835345.1 Sandarakinorhabdus sp.
CCGCGCCGGGCAGGCTGGGCACGCCGGTGCCGGGGCGGAGCGCCCGCGGGTGCGGTTCAGGGGAGGAGGGCCGATGCATCGCAGTGGCGGCAGGCTATCCGGCAAAATCCGGCGCAAGACAATGTTGTGATGCCATCGACAGATGCTGGCCGCGGCGCGTATGGGGCTTGGCGAAATGCCCGATCCTGCCCGTCTTGCTGTCGTGCCTGTGCGCCGCGTGTTGTTGCTGCAAGGGCTGATGGGGCCGTTTTTCCGGCAATTGGGCCAGGCGCTGCGCCGCGCCGGACATCTGGTGTGGAAGGTCAATTTCAACGGTGGTGACCGGGCGATGTGGCGTTTGCCGGGGGGCATCGATTATCGCGGCACGCTGGCTGAGTGGCCCTCCGCCTTGACGGAACTGCTCGATCGCCATGGCATCACCGATGTGATGTTGTTCGGCGATTGCCGCGATCACCACATGACGGCGCGGCAATTGTGCGCCGCGCGCGGCATCACCGTGCATGTGTTCGAGGAAGGCTATGTGCGGCCCGATTGGGTGACGATGGAGCAGGGCGGCGTGAACGGCCATTCCTCGCTGTCCCGCGATCCGGCCTGGTACCGGGAAGTGGCGGCCGGGCTTGCGCCCGTGGCCCCGCACCAGCGGGTGGCGTCATCCTTCCGGCGGCGCGCCATTGAAGGTATCATCTACAATGGCGCCGATGTGCTGACACGCTGGCATTATCGCGGCTGGTCCAACCACCGGCCGTGGCACCCGCTGGTGGAAGCGGCTGGCTGGGCCCGGAAATTGACCAGAAGCGGCGAACGGGCGCGCAGCGGCGCCGCATTGCTCAGCCGGCTGGCGGAATCGCGCGCGCCCTATTTTCTGTTTCCGCTGCAGCTGGATTCCGATGCGCAGATCCGTCTGCACTCGCCCTTTGCCGGGGTGGCCGACGCGTTGCAGCTGGTGATCGCCTCGTTCGCGGCCCATGCACCGCCCGATGCACGGTTGGTGGTGAAGGAACATCCGCTCGACAATGGCGTGCGCGATTGGGCCAGCCTGGCGGCCGATCTGGGCGGGCGGCACGGCGTTGCCGATCGCATCGATTATCTGGCCTGGGGCGATATCGAAGCCATTGCAGCGGGCGCGCTGGGCATGGTGACGATCAACAGCACCAGCGGCACGCTCGCCCTGTCGCTGGGGGTGCCAGTGGTGGTGCTGGGCCAGGCCGTCTACGATCTGCCCGATGTGTGTTTTCAGGGCGGGATCGATGCGTTCTGGTGTGACCGCACGCCGCCTGATGCAGCCACATTCGCTGCGTTTCGCCGCGTGCTGATCGATCGCTGCCTGATTCCGGGCGGGTTTTTCTCGGCTGAAGGGTTGGCCAAGGTGGTGCGCCACGCCGTTGCCCGGTTCGAAGGTCGGCCGCTGCCGCCGGAATGACATGGTTTGCCGCTCTGGAGACACAGGCGCCTTATGCCCATCGATATCATCATCTATCACAACCCTGATTGCGGCACGTCGCGCGGGGCATTGGCGTTGATCCGGGCGACGGGGATCGAGCCGCATGTGATCGAATATCTGAAATCGCCGCCGACGCGTGCCCTGCTGGAACAGATGCTGGCCCGGTCTGGCATGAAGCCGCGCGATCTGCTGCGCCAGAAAGGCACACCCTATGCCGAGCTGGGTCTTGATGATCCGGCGCTGGATGATGCGGCGCTGATCGATGCGATGCTGGCGCATCCCATTCTGATCAACCGCCCATTGGTCGTCTCGCCGCTGGGTGTGAAGCTGTGCCGGCCATCCGATGCCGTGCTGGAGCTGCTGCCGGCCCAGCCCTGAGGGCCGCCATGGGCCAAATGGCCAAGGCGCAGGGGGTTGCTGGCGGCGCAGGGGTTTGCCACTCTGCATGCTGCAATTTGGGGCGCGGGCAGATGGGCGGAACTGACGATCATATGGGATCCGCGCCGCCGCTGGTTGCCGTGGCCAGCCCAGCCGAAGCGCAGGCGTTTCTGGCGGCGCATCCCGATACGGAATTTGTCGATATCATCTTCACCGGCCTTTCGGGCACGGCCCGCGGCAAGCGCATCCGGGTGCACGAACTGGCGGCGCTGTACGAAACCGGCCGGCCGCTGCCGGTTTCGATCCTGGTGGCGGATGTGACCGGCCAGGATTGTTTCGATACCGGGCTGGTGTGGGAAAATGGCGACAGTGACCGGTTTGCGCGGCCGGCGCCGGGCACATTGGTGCCCACCGGGCCGGGCCATGCCGCGGTGATCACATCGCTTTTTGAAGCCGACGGAGCCGTGTGCGAGATTGATTGCCGGGCGGCGCTGGCGCGGGTGGCGGCGCTGTTCACCGCGCAGGGCCTCACCCCGGTGGCGGCCTGCGAGCTGGAATTTTATCTGGTGGATCGCCAGCGCGCCGATGGGCAGCCGCCGCAGCCGGCGCGCATGGGCGGGGCGCGGCCGGCCACCCACGGCACCTATGGGCTGGAGGAGCTGGATGATGCCGGGCCGTTCCTCAATGATCTGTGGGCGGCGGCCGATGCGGCCGGGCTGCCGCTGGAGACCGCGATTTCCGAATATGCGCCGGGGCAGATGGAGCTGACCCTGAAATATCGCGCCGATCCGCTGCGCGTGGCCGATGATGTGGTGCTCTACAAACGGCTGGTGAAGCAGGCGGCGCGCCGGCACGGCATGCTGGCGACATTCATGGCCAAGCCGTTTGCCGACGCGGCGGGCAATGGCCTGCATCTGCATGTGTCGGTGAACGATGCGGCGGGTGACAACATCTTTGCCGGTCCGGCCGGAGAGCCAGCCGCGCTGCTGCTGCATGCCATCGGCGGGCTGAAGGCGACGCTGGCGGAAAGCTTTGCGATCTTTGCGCCGAACGCCAACAGCTATCGCCGGTTTCGCGCCGGCAGTTTCGCGCCGGTGGCGGCAAGCTGGGGGATCGACAATCGCACCACCAGTTTTCGCGTGACCGCCGGCCCGGATGCTGGCCGCCATATCGAACATCGCATCGCCGGCGCCGATGCCAATCCCTATCTGGCGCTGGCGGCGCTGCTGGCCGGAGTGCATCACGGGCTGACGCATCGCATCGATCCCGGCCCGCCGGTGGTGGGCGATGGCTATGCCGCTGCCGCCGGGCAGACGGCGCTGCCGGGGGACTGGTTCGCGGCGGTCACGGCGCTGGAACAGGGGTGCATCCTGCCGGAATATCTGGGCGCGGCGACCACCGCGATGTTCGCCAGCGTCAAGCGCACCGAGCAGCAACGCTATATGGCGGTGGTGCCGCCGCTGGATCATGACTGGTATCTGGCCAATGCCTGACCTCAGCAGGCGCGCCTTTGGCGGCCTGGCGGCGGCGCTGGTGCTGGATGGCTGTGCGCGCGAATGGCCCAAGGGCGCCAATGGCGAGGAAGCGCGGCTGAATTTCTACAATTGGGACACATATACGGGCGAAACCACGCTGGGCGATTTTCAGGCCGCCACCGGGGTGGAGGTGAACATGAGCCTGTTCGCCAACAATGACGAGCTGTTCGCCCGGCTGCGCGCCGGAAACCCCGGTTACGATGTGATCGTGCCGTCCAACGAGTTCGTAACCCGGCTGCAGGTGTCGGGGCTGCTGATGCCGCTGGACCATGGCCGCATCCCCAACCGGGCCAATCTGGCGCCGCAGTTCGTGAATGTTGCCTATGATCCGGGGCGGCGCTGGTCGATGCCCTACACCTGGCTGGCGCTGGGCATCGGCTATCGCAAGAGCCGTGTGGACGGCGTACCCGACAGCTGGAAATGGGTGCTGGATTCGGGTCGTTATTCCGGGCGCATCGGGCTGTTTGCCGAAAGCGATGATCTCATTCGGCTGGGCGCGCGCTATCTGGGGCATTCGGTCAATGGCGTGACGCCGGCGATCATGGATCAGGTGGCCACCATGCTGATCGCGCAAAAACGCCACGTGAAATTGTTCCATCACGATGAAGGGCAGGATCTGCTGGCGTCGGGCGAGATTGATCTGGTGGTGGAATATAATGGCGATATCGCGCAGGTGATGGCCGAGGATGATGATCTGGGCTTTGTGGTGCCGCGCGAGGGCACGCTGATCAACAGCGATTGCCTGTGCATCCCCGCCGGTGCGCCGCGGCCCGACAATGCCCACCGCTTCATCAACTATCTGCTGGATGCCGAGGTGAGCGCCGGGATTTCGCGCACCATCCGCTATCCCACGCCCAATGCCGCTGCGCTGGCGCTGATGCCGGAGGAATATCGCCGCAATCCGGTGATCTTCCCGGCCGGGCCGGGCATGGCGCTGAGCGAATATGGCCGGTTTCAGGGCATCGCGCATATCAGGGCGGTGGATGAAGCGATCACCCGCGTGATGGCGGCATGATGCTGCAGCGGCCCGGCCAGGCGCCCGGCGTGTTCGCGGCCGTGGGCCTGCCGCCGGTGCTGTGGCTGTTCGCACTGTTCCTGGCGCCGCTGGCGGTGATCTGGGGCTATAGTTTCGGGGAAAACCGCACGCTGGTGGAGATTGCGGTTACCGGCAGCTGGGAAAATTATGCGCGGGCGCTGAAACCGCTCTATCTGGCAATCCTGCTGAAATCGCTGGGCTTTGCTGCCATCACCACGTTGCTGTGCTTCATCTTGGGCCTGCCGGTGGCGCTGGCGATCACCTTTGCGCCGCGCCGGGCCAAGCTGCTGCTGCTGGTGGCGATCATGCTGCCGTTCTGGACCAATTTGCTCATCCGCACCTATGCGCTGATGGCGATTTTGCGAACAGAGGGCCTGATCAACAGCGCGCTGGCGATGGTTTGGGATGCGCTGCCCGGCCTGCCGCCGTTTCAGCCGCTGCCGCTGATCAACAATAATTTCGCCGTGGTGCTGGGGCTGGTCTATGTGCACCTGCCGTTCATGGTGCTGCCGCTCTATGCCGCGCTGGATCGGCTGGATCGCTCGCTGATCGAGGCCAGCCTGGATCTGGGTGCCGGCCACCTGATGACGGTGTGGCAAGTGGTGGTGCCGCTGGCGCTGCCGGGCATCATTTCGGGCATCGTCATCACCTTCATTCCCGCGCTGGGGGCGTTCCTCACGCCCGATCTTCTGGGCGGCACCAACAGCCAGATGATCGCCAATATCATCGACCGCCAGTTCCGCAGCGCCAACGACTGGCCGTTCGGCGCGGCGCTGTCGTTTCTGCTGATGTATCTCACCTTCGCGGCGCTGATGATCCAGGCCATCGTCAGCCGGCGCAGTGCCGATCCGGAGGCGCAGCGATGAGCGGGCCGCTCGACTATCTGGCGCGCTGGCCGCTCCGGCTGTGGCTGGCGATGGTGGGCCTGTTCCTCTATCTGCCGCTGCTCAGCCTGGTGGTGTTTTCCTTCAACGACAGCCGGCGCATCACCGTGTGGCGCGGCTTCTCGCTGCGCTGGTATGGCGAATTGTTCAGCGATGGCGAACTGCTGGCGGCATTCGGAAATTCGCTGGTGATCGCAGCAAGCTCCACCATCATCAGCCTTGTGCTGGGCACGGCCGCCGCGCTGCTGCTGTGGCGATTTCGCTTTGCCGGCAAGGCCCCGCTGGAGGCGCTGCTGGGCCTGCCGATCGTGGTGCCGGAAATCTGCCTGGGCGTGGCGTTCCTGGTGTTCTTCACCGCCATCGTGCCGTGGCCCACCGAACTGCCGTGGCCGGCCAATCTGGGCGCGATCATCATCGCCCACGCCACTTTCTCGTTCAGTTTCGTGGCGTTGGTGGTCAGGGCACGGCTGGCCAGTTTCGATGCCGCGCTGGCCGAAGCGGCGCGCGATCTGGGGGCGGGCGAATGGCGCATCTTCCGCGATATCATGGTGCCGCATATGGTGCCGGGGCTGGTGGCGGGGGCGCTGCTGGCCTTCACCCTGTCTCTCGATGATTTCGTTATCACCTTCTTCACTTCGGGGCCGGATACGATCACCTTCCCGATCAAGGTCTATTCGATGGTGCGCTTTTCGGTGACGCCCGCGGTCAATGCCGCCTCCACCCTGCTCATCGTGCTCACGGCGGGCCTGACGGCGCTGGCGCTGTGGCTGCAAGGCGCCGACATCGCCAAGCAGGCGGCATGATGAGCGGCGGCCCCATCATCCGCTTCGACGGCGTCACAAAGCGTTATGGCAAGGTGGTGGCGGTGGACAATGTCAGCCTGGAGGTGCGCGAGGGCGAGTTTTTCGCGCTGCTGGGGCCATCGGGCTGCGGCAAGACCACCTTGCTCAGGATGCTGGCCGGATTTGAAGTGCCATCCGAAGGCCGCATCCTGATCGACGGGCAGGACGTGACCAATGTTGCGCCGAACAAGCGCCCGGTGAACATGGTGTTCCAGAATTACGCCGTGTTCCCGCATATGAGCGTAGCCGACAACGTGGCCTATGG
>DAITMD010000048.1:6481-10816 GCA_036835345.1 Sandarakinorhabdus sp.
GCGCTGGCGCTGGCCGACAGATGCGCCGTGATGCAGCGCGGCCTGCTGCAACAGGTGGCCAGCCCGTCTGACCTGTATGAATTCCCCGCCAGCCGCTTTGTCGCGGATTTCATCGGATCGGTGAACCTGCTGGAAGGCGCGCTGGTGGTGGATGAACCCGATCACGCCGAAGTGGCGGTGCCGGGGATGGCGCAGCCGGTGTTTCTGGATCACGGCGTGACGGGTGCGGCCGGCACGCAGCTGTGGCTGGCGCTGCGGCCCGAAAAGATTGAACTGCACAAGAAGACGCCGGCCCCGCCGCATCTGGGCGACGCGCCGGACGGGCGCAACGCGGTGTCTGGCACCATCACCCACATCGCCTATCTGGGCAGCGAAAGCCTGTACGAAGTGGCGCTGGAAAGCGGCCAGACGCTCAAGGCCCTGCGGTCGAACCTGACGCGCTGGGACCAGGAGGATTTCGCGCTGGGCGAGCCGGTGTGGCTGGCGTGGCACGCCTGTTCGCCGGCGGTGCTGCTGACATGACGCCGGTCTTGGGCATCATCTGCTGCACGCGGACTGTCGGTGTTGAATCGGCGCAGGCAGTGATGAACCGTTATGTGGCCGCCGCCATGCGCCACGGCCATTGTGCTGCGCTGCTGGTGCCGGCACTGCCCGATCTGATGGCGGCCGAAGCGGTGATTGACCGGCTAGACGGCGTGCTTTTGACCGGCAGCCCGTCGAACCTGCAGCCGGGCCTGTATGGCGATACCGAACCCGGCGACCCGCCGTTCGATCCGGGGCGCGATGCGATGGTGGCGGCGCTGGTGCAGGCGGCGATTGCGCGGGGCAAGTCGCTGTTCGGCATCTGCCGCGGCCTGCAGGAAATCAACGTCGCGCTGGGCGGCACCCTGGCGCGCGGCGTGCAGGATCACCACGCGCCGGATGACGTGGGCTTTGTCGATATGTTCGATCACCGCCATGAGGTGGCGCTGACGCCCGGCGGCATACTGGCGCGCGCCCATGGCAGGCTGGCGATGACGGTGAACAGCGTGCATTATCAGGGCATCGCCGCTCTGGGCAAAGGGCTGAACGTGGAAGCGGTTGCGCCCGATGGCATGGTGGAAGCGGTGTCGGCGCAGATCGGCGATGCCCCGGTGCTGGCGGTGCAGTGGCACCCGGAATGGACCGCCGATGCCGATGCGGATGCGGCGCTGTTCTTCCGGTTGCTGGGCCGGGCGCTACGCCGCGAGACGATCATGTTGGAGACAGTCAAGTGACCCCACCTGCCGTGCCGCTGCGCAACCACGACATCGCCGAACTCAGGCGGCTGGATGTGGCGCACCATTTGCCGCCGCAGCAGGATTGGCAGGCGGTGGCAGACATGGGCGGCAGCCGCATCATCGTGCGCGGCGAAGGCTGCACCATCATTGATGGCGACGGCCAGCGCCTGCTGGACGGCATGGCCGGGCTGTGGTGCGTGAACGTGGGCTATGGCCGCACCGAACTGGCCGAAGCGGCCTATGCGCAGATGCTGGAGCTGCCCTATTACAACAGCTTCTTCAAGACGGTGACGCCGCCAACCGTGACGCTGGCGGCGAAATTGTCGGGCCTGCTGGGCGGGCATTTCAGCCATATATTCTTTAACTCGTCGGGCAGCGAGGCGATCGACACGCTGATCCGCACGGCGCGCCATTACTGGCAGGTGCTGGGCCAGCCGCAGCGCCAGATCATCATCTCGCGCACCAACGGCTATCACGGATCGACCATTGCCGGCATGAGCCTGGGCGGGATGGCACCGATGCACGCGCAGGGCGGGCCATTGTTGCCCGGCATCGTGCACGTGATGCAGCCGTACAAGTTTGCGGACGGGTTTGACGAGGACGCGGACGCCTTTGCCGCGCGCGCCGCGCAGGCGGTTGAGGATGCGATCATCGCCGCCGGGCCGGAGAATGTGGCGGCGTTCATCGGTGAACCGGTGCAGGGCGCCGGCGGCGTCATCATCCCGCCGGCTGGATACTGGCCCCGAGTGGAAGCGATCTGCCGCAAATATGGCATCCTCTTGTGCTGTGACGAGGTGATCTGCGGCTTTGGCCGGCTGGGGCGCTGGTTCGGCCACCAGCATTACGGTATCACCCCCGATCTGGTGACGATGGCCAAGGGGCTGTCGTCGGGCTATCTGCCGATTTCGGCGGTGGGCGTGGCCGATTTCATCGTGGACGCCATCAAGGCCAACCCGGATGATTTCGTCCACGGCTATACCTACAGCGGCCATCCCACAGCGGCGGCAGTGGCGCTGAAAAATCTGGAGATCATCGAGCGTGAGGATCTGGTGCGCCGCACGGCTGAAGACACTGGCCCCTATCTGGCGCAGCGGCTGGCGCATCTTTCCGCGCACCCGCTGGTGGGCGAGGCGCGCAGCCTGGGCCTGATCGGCGCGGTGGAAATCGTGGCCGCGCCGGGCACCAACCGGCGCTTCGGTGCAGGCGGGAGCGCGGGAATCGTGGTACGCGACATCTGCATCGCCAAGGGATTGATGGTGCGCGGCGTGAAGGATTCGATCGTGATGAGCCCGCCGCTGATCATCACCCATGAAGAAATCGACTGGATGGTGGACACCATCGCCGCTGCACTGGACGAGGCCGAGCCGATGCTGCGGAAACTGTGAAGGACAGGGCACATGGCCGATATTGGTGACTGGGTGCGTGACAAGGGCATTTCCGAAGTGGAGTGCCTGGTGCCCGATATGAACGGCGTGCTGCGCGGCAAGGTGTTTCCGGCCGCCAAGCTGGTGCAGTTTTCCCGCAACAACGCGCTTCGCCTGCCATCATCGGTGTTTTCGGTGACGATCACCGGCGAATATGCCGATGTCGATGAGCATGTTGAGGCCTATTCCGATCCGGACATGGTGCTCAATCTCGATCCGTCCACCCTGTGCGTGGCGCCGGGGTTCAAGACGCCCACGGCCTATGTGTTTGCCGATGCCCAGCATGCCGATGGCACACCGTGGGCATCATCGCCGCGGCATCTGCTCAAACGCGTGATGGGCCTGTATGAAGCGCGCGGCTGGCAGCCGGTGATGGCACCGGAACTGGAGTTTTACCTCACTGCGCCCAATCCCGATCCCGATCTGCCGCTGATCCCGCCCGCCGGCCGCAGTGGCCGGGCCGAAACCTCCTCGCAGCCGTACGGGCTGGAAGCGATCACCGAGCATGAGGATCTGATCGAGGCGATTTACGAATATGCCGAAGCCGCCGAGCTTAACCTCGACACGATGATCCACGAAGCCGGCACCGCGCAGCTGGAAATCAATTTCGTCCACGGCGATCCGGTGCGGGTGTCCGATCAGGTGATGCTGTTCAAGCGCATCGTGCGGCAGGTGGCGCTGAAACATGGTGTCTATGCCACCTTCATGGCCAAGCCGATGGAAGATCAGCCGGGCAGCGCCATGCACTTGCACACATCGGTGGTGGCGGCCGAGGATGGCCACAATCTGTTTGCCAATTCCAACGGCAGCGATTCGGCGCTGTTCCGGCATTTCGTGGGCGGGCTGCAGGCCTATCTGCCGGCGCTGGCGCCGATGTTTGCGCCCAATGTCAACAGTTTCCGCCGGATGCGGCCCAATCATGGCGCGCCGATCAACGTGCAGTGGGGCAGCGACAACCGCAGCTGCGGGCTGCGCGTGCCGATCACCGATCGCCACAGCCGGCGCATCGAAAATCGCCTGCCCGGTGCCGACGCCAATCCCTATCTGGCGATGACGGCCACGCTGATCGCCGGCTATCTGGGCATGACCGACGGGCTGGAGCCATCGCCCAAGACATCGGGCAATGCCTATAATTTCGAACGCACCCTGCCGCGCAGCCTGGAAGAGGCGCTGGAGCGGTTCAACGCCTGCGATCCGGTGCGGGCACTGCTGGGCGATTATTTCTTCCGCAGCTTCACCACCATCAAGGCCGCCGAGCTGGAGGCGTTCCAGGGCGTGATCAGCAGCTGGGAGCGTGACCATCTGCTGCTGAAGGTGTGAACGACGATCTGGCATTTGATCGCAGCTGGTATGCGGCCACTGCCCATCCGGCAGCGCCGCACCCGGCGCTTGCGGGCGCGGTTCAGGCCGATGTCGCCATCGTGGGCGGCGGTGCCACCGGGCTTTGCGCGGCGCTGCATCTGGCTGAGCGCGGTGCCAGCGTCGTGCTGCTGGAGGCGGCGCGCATCGGCCACGGCGCATCCGGGCGTAACGGCGGGCAGATCATTCCCGGTCTCAGGCTGGGGGCAGGCGAACTGGTGGCCAGATATGGCGAGGCGCGCGGCGCGGCGCTGTTCCATCTGGCGCTGTCGGCGCGCGATCTGGTGGCCGAA